>NZ_JBEOPJ010000006.1:0-285505 GCF_040309945.1 Shewanella sp. AC34-MNA-CIBAN-0136
TTTGTATCTGAAGCTTACCCATTTTTCCCGAACAGATATCAACAGCCACAAGCGCTGCATTAATTTAATTGGTCCAACAACGTTCCCGGTATTGCTTTGCATTCATCCAATCTATTTGGACGGTTGACTCTCAATCAATAGAAAGTGACCCGTCACGCCGGGGGTTTAGGTCCACTCTTATTATCATTGTCTGCTTTGTCATGATATCAAAGTCTCGTCTAACGACGAGGCTTTTTTTGTATCTGAAATTTACGTGTTATACCAATCTCATTAAATATCTGGTCAGTTCAGCGTCTCTCAGGTTTTTCAATTCAAGGCGCATTGATGTAGAAATGGTTGTTGCCTTTTTAATCGATGTAACACAGAAGTGGAATAACTGAGAGACTCCATTCTGGCGGGTTTCAAAGTCCTTTATGCTTTGTTAGATGTTTTCAAAATACGACGGCATGGTATATTTTTTTCCATAAAAAATAAGACATCCCCACCATCCATGGCGGTCAGATGCTGGAGGTAGAGTAACGCAGGAGCTTATTACCGAGAATCACTATTCGATTCAATAATCTGCCTTGCCTACAGCACTTTGAACTCCCGCTGAAAGATCACATATTTAATAGGATTGGTATTAACTCCAAATTGATATACATAGCTAAAAGCTGAGTGTTAGTTAAGTTAGATTAAAAGTTTATCGAGATTGTGTACCATTTATTATTGGGTGTGGATTATAGAGATAATAAAATAGTCTTTGTCGTATGGGCCGCTGGTTCATTGTTTATTGCTGTAGTTAGTTTTAGGGAATACTAATTGTTAACTAATTAAGCAGAGGAAAATGTTTGAATACAGACACTTGCTCGGTATTGGTACTGCAGATAACGAATATGATATTAATAGTTATCCGCAGTTATATACCATGCAGGTTACTTTTATCTGCATGGCATGAGTTTGTTAGTAATCGCTTAGACGTTCTACGATAAAGTCGACAAAACCCGTTCGGTTAATATTAAACAGTACTTTTGCATTGTGCGGTTTACCGGTTAATTGATAGCGATCAACCACTGTCATTCCCTGTGTATATTCCCCCTTAGTTTCAACACCTACCCAACAATCAACCGTAGTAAACAGTGATGGATTAAGTAACCATGCGATGGTGCAAGGGTCATGTAGTGGTGCCCCAGTGAATCCCCATTTAGGGTCGCGGTGATAAATCATAAAGAAGTCGAGTAGTTCCGCAACACATTGCGCGATAGGATTATTAATGGCTCTAATTCGCTCAATATCCTCATCCATAATCTGGGCTTGGTGGGTGACATCTAGTCCGCACATTACGATTGGCAAGCCAGATTTGAATACCATATCTGCAGCTTCAGGGTCGACAAAAATATTAAATTCAGCAGCTGGTGTCCAATTGCCCACACCTGCAGCGCCACCCATCAGAACGATACTATCTATGTTGTGATGTAACTCAGGATGAGCAGCTAGAAACAGCGCAATATTAGTTAACGGTCCAGTTGGAACAAGTGTGACGGGTTGCTTACTGTTACGCACTTTTTCGGCCATCAGTTCAATAGCCGTTTGTTCTACAGGTGCAAAGGCTGGATCGGGCAATTTGGGTCCATCCAGACCACTCTCGCCGTGAACATTATCTGCAATGATTAGATCACGAGCTAATGGCTTAGGGGCGCCACTTGCAACGGGTATATCATGACGACCCAATAGTGTTAGTACACGTAAAGCATTGTTTAAGGTTTTGTCTGGTGTTTGGTTGCCTGCACTGGTGGTGACAGCTAATACATCAAGCTTTGTAGAGCTAAGCGCTAAAATAAGTGAGATGGCATCGTCATGACCGGGATCACAGTCGAGAATTACAGGACGTTTCATGGGTAATTTCCTTATTCTATAAGAGGGTATAATGTACCACTATGACTGTTGTGTGCTTAATGCTTAAGAACTAAAAATGTGATCTAATATACAATGGCATAGTGGTTGAAGAAATGCTCGAGAGTAACTTGCCTTAGCTCGGCGACTATTTCAATTATTCTCGATACCAATAATGTAATTAAACATGTCGTTAAGAGTACATTCTTGTAAAATACAGTGCTTTTTATTTAGTGGGTAAAGTTATGGATTGTCGTTTGGGTTGTGGTGCCTGCTGCATTGCGCCTTCTATCACTAGTGCAATACCAGGCATGCCAATGGGGAAACCTGCTGGGGTGCGTTGTATTCAATTAAATGCCGATAATCTGTGTATGATTTTTGGTCAACCAGAACGTCCAGATGTTTGTGCTGAGTTTAGTGCAAGTATTGATGTGTGCGGCACCACAAATGAACAAGCTTTATGGTTGATCACTGATTTAGAGTCTTCAACATGCTAATCTGCGTTTATTACTTACCTTGGATATTTTAGATCATGCAATTAACCCGATATACAGATTTTGGTATTCGCATTTTGATGTATCTTGCGGTGCAATCTGAACGCGAAAGTTTGTTTCGAATAGCTGAAGTGACTAGTGTGTTTGACCTTTCTTCAAACCATGTAGCCAAGATTATCCATCAATTGGGAAAAAAGGGATATTTGCAGACGGTCAGAGGTAAAAGTGGTGGTTTTAGATTAGCAAAAGCTGCTGATGAGGTGTTAATTGGGCAATTGGTCCGTGATTTAGAGCATTCACTATCACCTATTGATTGTGACTCACCTTATTGCCGATTTACGCCAATATGTCAATTAAAAGGCGTGTTGGGTCAGGCTGTTACAGCTTATCTGGCGGTACTTGATCAATATACCTTAGCTGATATTGTATCCAATAAAACGGAAATTTTATCTACACTACCTGACTTATCTATTTCAGTGTTGCAGTTGGATTAGGCAGACTTGCTGTCGTGACATTCATATCATCAAATAATTGAGACGTTGGTACTAATGTGATGTCATTATCGTTCAAACGAGCTAAATTAGCGTTTAAAAATCGAATGGTCTCTGGGTAAGGATGTGCAATAACAACCAGCTTATCTTGCCGTTTGGATTGCGTAATCATCTGCTGAAACTGACGTTCAAGCGCACGTTCACTAATGTCGTTATCTAAAAATATGTGTCTTCTCAGTGATGGTACTCCAAGCTGCATCGCTTTGTTGCTGGCTTTGGTATATTTAGTGGTAAAACTATCGACAAAAAACAACTGCTGCTGTTTTAAACTCTGCATTACCCATAACATCGGTTCATCCATTTGAGTCAGTAAACTCCCCATATGATTATTAGCCCCTTTAGCAAACGGGATATTAGAGAACGCACTTTGTAACTGTTGTTTAATTTGTGTCTCATTCATATCATTGGTTAGCCCTCCAGGTCCTAAAGCTTTGCCATTTAAGGCTTGCATTGGTAGGTGTAACATTATTTCATGACCTTTATGATAACCATCTTGCGCAAGTTTTTGTCCTAGCGGAGTATGGGGCAACACCGATAAAGTGATCGAATTGGGTAATGACAATACTGCTTCGTCAGTTAGGCGATAACCAATATCGTCAATGATAATGGCTAATTTAGTCGCTGTAGCGGGCATGATGCTACATAAGCATAGTAGGAGTAATAGTAGGTTTCGCACGAATTTAGCTTATCTGGTTGTGTGAGTTTTATTGTTCAATGATATCTATATAACGGCGTGATTATAGACACAGTTATGCCCGTTGATATAGTGCTAATTAATCGGGCCGTTAACCGCTTTCTTTGGCAAGGCATAATGCTATACCTTGTAATACGTTGAACCATTGAATATTAGCAGTACGTGTTTTGCTATTAACGACAATAATAGGCTGGGTCGACAGCCTTACCTTTATTACGGATTTCGAAATATAACCCTGGTTCGCTTTGCCCACCTGAACGGCCAACAAGCGCAATAGACTCGCCAGTTTTCACCATATCTCCAGGTTGTCTTAATAGTGTTTGGGCGTGACCGTATAGGCTCATATAACCCTTACCATGATCAATAACTAACACCATACCAAAACCACGTAACCAGTCGGCATAAATAACTTTTCCTGATGCCACTGCATTGATATTTTGTCCTTCAGGTGCGGCAAGTACAGTCCCTTTCCAAACAATTTGTCCAGAACGGTTGCTACCAAATCGTTTACTCACTCTGCCGTTAGTTGGCCATTTTAATTTGGCTTTTTGACTGACTAATCCATCCATGGTTGGATTGGCTTTTGCGGCAAGCATTGCTTGTTGCACTATACGTTTTAAACTTGCCTCTTCTATTTGCAGTTGCTCTAATTCCGCACCTTTACTGGATAAGGTTCTTTGTAGTTGAGTCAATGTTTGTTGGCGTTGGCCTTGCTCTTTGGTTAATTGCAGCGCTTGTTGCTTTTGATCTATCACTAAAGCATTGAGTTTTTGCTTTGCTGTTACTTGCTGTTGCTTAACTTTATTAAGATCAATGCTAGTTTGCTTGAGTTGTTGAATAGCTTTTATGCGGGCATTGTTGAGAAATTGATAATACGCCAGCATGCGCTCAACTGTGGCCGGATTTTGCTGATTCAGCATCATCTTAGTGTAATCATGATTACCTGCCAAATAAGCGCTAGATAACTGTTTTGATAAGGTGTCTTGCTGACTTTTTTTAAGCTTGGCTAAATCTATCTGCTGTTTATCCAAGTTGCTAAGTTTGGCGTTAACTTCAGTCAATGAATTTTGTGATTGATTGACTTTTTTAGCTGCTTTTGCAATCGCTTGCTCGTCACTTTTTAGTAACGCAATAAGCTTCTCGCGTTGCCTTGAGGTGTCTTTGAGCGAATTTTGTTGTTGGTTTATTTGTGCTTGAATAGACTTCAAAGCCGACTGGCGTGAAGACAAATCAGCACTATTTGCCGTAAATGAAAAGATTAGAAAGCCAGCAACAATGCTGGCTTTAATAAATAAACGAGTTATCACGAGTTAATGTTTACTCTTTAAGGTCAATGATACAGCGTCCACTCATTTCTTTCGGGATGCTTTGGCCCATTAAGGTTAACATAGTTGGCGCAATATCGCTCAAGCGTCCACCATCTTTTATCACGGCATCACGACCGACATAAACGAACGGTACCAAGTTACTGGTGTGAGCTGTAAATGCTTGTCCGTTAGAAGGATCTTTCATTTTTTCGGCATTACCATGATCGGCAGTAATCAAGCATTCGCCATCAACTTTAGCTAACGCTTCGACGACACGACCAATACATGCATCAACCGCTTCACACGCTTTAACTGCGGCATCAAAGTTACCGCTATGGCCGACCATATCACCATTTGGATAGTTACAAATGATGACATCATATTTTGTAGATTCTATCGCGGCGACCAATTTATCGGTTAATTCTGTCGAGCTCATTTCAGGTTGCAGATCATACGTTGCGACCTTAGGTGACTGAATTAAAATACGATCTTCACCTTCGAATGGCTCTTCTTTACCACCATTGAAAAAGAAAGTCACATGAGCATATTTTTCAGTTTCCGAAATACGCAGCTGGGTCTTACCCTGGTTTTGCAGGGTTTCGCCTAAAGTATTCACTAAATCACTCGATGGATAGGCTACCGGAGCATTAATGTCTGCAGCGTAGTCAGTTAACATCACAAAGTTGATTTTTGGTGTTTTATTACGTTTAAACCCGTCAAAATCTGGATTCACGAAAGTGCGGGTGATTTGGCGAGCACGATCTGCACGGAAATTCATAAATATCAGTGAATCATTATCGCTTAATACGGCAGCTTCGCCTTGCGCATCAACAATGGCAGATGCAGCAACAAACTCATCGTTTTCATCACGAGCATATGCCGCTTCAAGCGCTTCTGGTGCCGAAGCATAAGCGAACTTACCTTTAGCTTCGGTGATTAATTCGTAGGCTTGCGATACGCGATCCCAACGATTATCACGATCCATAGCAAAATATCGACCAATAATTGAGGCTGTACGGCCATGACCTAATTCAGCAAATAGCTCATCAAAATGGACTAAGCTATTTTGAGCGCTACGAGGTGGCGTATCACGGCCATCTAAAAAGGCATGTAAGTACACTTTTGTTGCGCCGCGTTCAACAGCCATACGACACATCGCTTCAATGTGCTCTTCATGGCTGTGTACACCACCGGCAGACAATAGCCCCATAATGTGCACCGCACCATTTGCGGCAATGGCTTTGTCTACTGCATCGCAAAGTGCTGCGTTTTGTTCAAACTCATGGTCTACAATTGCTTTACTGATGCGGGTGAGTTCTTGATAAACAATTCGGCCAGAACCAATATTGATATGGCCAACTTCAGAGTTACCCATTTGACCATCGGGTAATCCGACGTCAATACCAGAACCTGAAATAAGACTGTGAGGGTATTGTGCATTGAGCTTATCTAAGACAGGAGTGTTTGCATGAAAAACCGCGTTATCTTGCGTGTCTTCACTGTAACCCCAACCATCAAGGATAAGTAATGCGAGTGGACGTTTTTTAGCCATTTGCAAGTACCTTATTAAGTTAAAATAGAAGTGTTATAAAATTTCAATTGTATGAATATTACTACTTATCGATAGTGTGCAAAAGGCATATAGGTTTGAAGATATAACTAAAGCAGCTGATAACGAGGGGCGAGTCACGAATAACTCAGCGTAAACCGTTTATTTTAGGTGTTTCTTTAATGAAAACTGCCGAGCAAAACGATATACTCGAGGCCATCTCATCTTAGTCATCGTCAGAGAAATCAGTAATTATGCAAGAATATATGGAATTTTTTAAAGCGAATCCAATGTTAAGCTTAGCGTGGGTCGGCTTGTTTGTAGCACTTGTTGTTAGTGTCATTAAATCTGGTACATCAAAAGTGAAAAATGTCAGTCATCAAGAGCTAACACTCATGGTGAATAAGCAAGATGCCAAACTCGTTGATGTGCGTGGCAAAGAAGAATTTAAGAAAGGCCATATTGTTGATTCACTCAATGTGACCTTATCAGAAATTAAAAATAATCAAGTCACTAGCCTTGAAAAGTTTAAAACTAGCCCCATTATATTAGTATGTAACTCAGGTATGACATCGTCACAAGCAGCTCAACTTCTTACTAAACAAGGATTTGAAAACGTGTTTAACCTTAAAGGTGGCATGGGCGAATGGCAAGGTGCTAATTTACCAGTAGTTAAAAGCAAGCGTTAATATGGTTGCTTAATGGTATTCGGTGTTAACGAATTTGGGTATGAGTTAACACGGTTTATTATCAAGATCTTGTTCGTTATCATTTATCGAGCTGGATCAACTTTACGGGATAGCACTAATGTTAGATTAATTCTTTATGCATTGAGTGTGAAAGCCCAACACAATTAGCTTCACAGAAAAGCTAAATAACATTGATAGGTAGGAAATTATGGCTGAAGTAGCAAACAACGAAGCACAAGCACCACAGTTCAACATTCAGCGTATTTATACAAAGGATTTGTCTTTTGAAACGCCAAACAGCCCTGCTGTTTTCCAGAAAGAATGGAACCCAGAAGTAAAATTAGATTTAGATACTCGCAGCAACAAATTGTCTGACGACACATACGAAGTAATTTTATCACTGACTGTTACCGCTAAAAATGGCGAAGACACCGCATTTTTATGTGAAGTTCAGCAAGCGGGTATTTTCTCGATTGTGGGTTTAACTGAGCAACAACTTGCCCATTCTTTAGGTGCATATTGCCCTAACGTATTGTTCCCATACGCACGTGAATTAGTTGGCAACTTAGTTGGCCGTGGTACTTTCCCACAACTAAACCTTGCTCCAGTGAATTTTGATGCTCTATTTGCTCAGTACGTTCAACAGCGTCAAGCTGCTGCAACTGAAGAAGCAACTGCGTAATTTATGAATAACGCTGCCGAAATTACGGTATTAGGGGCGGGGTCTTATGGCACCGCCCTTGCTATTTCTTTAGCCAGCAATGGCCATAAGACATTGCTTTGGGGTCACGATCCTAAAAGCATGCAAGTATTAGCGGAAGGCCGCAGTAATGAACGTTTTTTGCCTGGCATTCAGTTTCCTGATTGTTTATCCATCGAAGCTGATTTAGGCAAAGCCTTAGCCGCCAGCAAGAATATTTTGGTTGTTGTACCAAGCCATGTATTTGGTGACGTGCTTAAGCAAGCAAAACCATTATTGCGTGACGACGCACGTATTGTGTGGGCGACCAAGGGCTTAGAGCCTGAAACTGGCCGTTTATTACAAGATGTTGCTCGTGAGCAATTAGGTGAACATTATCCACTAGCTGTGTTATCTGGGCCTACCTTTGCCAAAGAATTAGCCGCTGGTTTACCTACCGCTATTTCGGTTGCGGGTACTTGCCCACAGTTTACCCATGACTTAGTCGAATTGCTTCATAGTCCAAAACGCTTGCGTGTATACGCAAATGACGATTTTATCGGCATACAATTAGGCGGAGCGGTTAAAAACGTGATTGCCATTGGTGCAGGTATGTCCGACGGTATTGGCTTTGGTGCAAATGCGCGTACCGCACTCATTACTCGTGGTTTAGTTGAACTGAGCCGTTTAGGTGAAGCTATCGGCGCCGATGCATCAACCTTCATGGGTATGGCGGGTTTAGGTGACTTAGTATTAACGTGTACCGATAATCAGTCGCGTAATCGTCGTTTTGGTTTGGCTTTAGGTCAAGGCAAAGACGTTATCACCGCGCAAGAAGAAATCGGTCAAGTAGTCGAAGGTTATCGAAATACTAAAGAAGTGTTTACCTTAGCCAAGCGCCTAGGGGTAGAAATGCCGATCACCGAGCAAATTTACCAAGTCTTATACCAAGGTAAAGCACCGGTTGAAGCAGCAAAAGAGTTACTTAGTCGAGACAAGAAATCTGAAACGCTGAAAAAATAGTGCAACAGAGCGGCTAAGTTAACCGTGAATAGATACTAAAAAGGATGCTAAAATAGCATCCTTTTTTGCATTTAATATTTATCAATTAAATACAAAACAACCCATTTAAAGTGTGGAGTAAAACGTGAAACATCATGACGTAATTATTATCGGCGCCGGCGCGGCAGGATTAATGTGTGCTGCTACTGCGGGCTATCGAGGTCGTGATGTATTGGTGCTAGACAATGCCAAACAAGCTGGTAAAAAAATTCTTATCAGTGGTGGCGGGCGTTGTAACTTTACCAACCAAAAAGTTGAGCCACATCAGTTTATTTGTGGCAACCCACACTTTGTCAAATCGGCATTAGCTCGCTATCGTTCAAGTGATTTTATTGAGTTGGTTGAGCGTCATGGTATTGAATACCATGAACGTGAGCATGGGCAGTTATTTTGTAATGACTCAGCCAAAGAGATCGTTACCATGTTAATGACTGAATGCGAGTGGGCCGGCGTTAAGGTAAAGCTGCGTACTGAAATGCTATCTGTTACTAAAACGGATACAGGATTTAATTTAACTACCTCAAATGGTGATTTTAGCTGCGAGTCATTAGTGATAGCGACTGGCGGTTTATCCATGCCCAAATTAGGTGCTACGCCTTATGGCTATAAGCTGGCAGAGCAATTTGGTTTAACGGTGTTATCAACCAGTGCTGGTTTAGTTCCATTTACGTGGCATGCCGAACAAAAAGTGCGCTTTGAGCCGTTATCGGGTATTGCCGTGCCAACAACCATTACCGCCCAAGACGGCACTCAATTTAGCGAGGCCTTGTTGTTTACTCATCGTGGTCTATCAGGCCCAGCAGTACTGCAAATTTCTAATTATTGGCAACCAGGTGAAGCTATTTCTATCAATTTATTACCGGGTGAAAACGCGTTAGATAAAATTGAATTTGCACTGAAACATCATCCAAAGCAAAGCCTACGCAATACCTTAAGCCAGTGGTTACCTAAACGCTTGGTTGAAACACTATTTGACGAGTCTCAACTGGATAAAGCATTAAACCAACTCGGCCACGGCGAGCGAGAAAAACTCGCTAACGACTTAAACGACTGGTCTATTACCATGAATGGCACCGAAGGTTACCGCACCGCAGAAGTCACTTTAGGTGGCGTTGACACCAATGAATTGTCATCTAAAACCATGCAAGCGAATAAGGTCTCTGGATTGTACTTTATTGGTGAAGTAATGGACGTAAGTGGTTGGTTAGGCGGGTTTAATTTTCAGTGGGCTTGGAGCTCAGGTGTTGCTGCAGGATTGGCAGTTTAATTGTGTAGAGACAATAAAGTTTGCCCGTAAGCACTAAAGTTTGCCCGTAAGTGCAAATGACCCGTAGTGGCCAACTCATTTTTTAATGATGCTACATGCTGAATTCAGGACGACGTTAAACGAAAAGCTGATTAAAGGGTTTCCTTATGGGTAAACTCTTTTGTCATTATTTCGATCACTAATATTTTTTATTGTTCTGCACAAGATCTACCGCTCAAAAATTACTTAATATCTTATCCTGTAACATACTTTTTCAACTTAATCGTGTAAGTTAATCGTGTAAATTAATTGTGAACTTTTTATTCTTTAGTCAGTAAACTCTCACAATTGTCGTTAGCTTAATAAGGGAATTGTTGAAAATGTTAAAGTTGAACCTTGTTTCTTATTCCGTGCTATTAGCCTTTTTGGCTAGTTACAGTGCAATTGCCAACGAATCAAACTCTCTCGATCTTAGTCTGCAAGAGTTACTGAATGTCGAAGTCACTTCGGTATCAAAACAAAAGCAGCCTTTATCGAATTCACCTGCTGCAATCTATGTCATCACAAGCGAACATATACGTAATTCTGGTGCTACTTCTATCCCGCAAGTACTTCGAGATGTGCCAGGGCTGCATGTAGGGCAGATTGACTCTCAAAAGTGGGCTATCAGCAGCCGTGGTTTTAATGGGCGCTACAACAACAAATTACTGGTATTGATGGATGGCCGAACCCTTTATTCTCCAATATTTTCAGGTGTCTACTGGGAGGTTCAGGATACGCTGATGGCCGATATTGAACGCATAGAAGTTATACGTGGGCCTAGCGCGGCAATGTGGGGCGCCAATGCAGTAAACGGTGTGATTAATATTATTACCAAACACAGTGCAGATACATCTGGTGGTTATGCAGAATTTGGGGCTGGCGATTATGAGCAAGGATTTGCAGGTTTTCGTTATGGTTCCACATTATCAGATAATGCAACATCAAGAGTGTATGTAAAAGGCCATAGCAGAGACTCGCTTGAGTATAATTCGCAAGATCTCGATAGCGGTCTTGCGGAGCAATTAGCCACTGTTGATAAAGACAACGATTGGATGCATCTTCAAGTGGGAGGCCGCGTTGATATGGAGCTTGATACGGGCACAAGCCTTATGTTGAGCAGTGATGTGTACCGCACTGAAATGCAGCAGACCTCTTATTACCCTTCATTAGTTGGTCCGTCATATCGTGATTTTAATAGTAATGACATCAGCAGCGATGGCTTTAATTTATTATCAAAACTCACCAAAGCGTTATCTCCAACCTCTCAATACAGCCTTCAAGCCTACTACGATTATGCAAAAAGAGATGATGATTGGTATGGTTTTAGTAGTGAAACGGTTGATGTTGATTTTCAGCATCAGCTACTTGTTGGACAAAATCATAATATTATCTGGGGACTCGGTTACCGCTTTATTCAAGATGATTTCGACCAAAGCACTATTATTGTAAGTAGCGAGTCAGAATCAACTCGAACCAATTTGTGGAGCGCATTTATTCGTGATGAAATTACGTTAGTTGATGATGAGTTGTGGTTGACGTTAGCATCACGTTTCGAACACTATGACTACACAGGCTTTGAGGTTCAACCGAATGCTCGCCTGATGTGGCAGTTGAATAAAAAAAATAATCTGTGGGCCTCTGTTGCACGCGCAATCAGAACTCCGTCGCGGATAGAAAATAATCTATCGGTGAACTCACAAATCATACCGCCTTCAGTTCAGTCACCATTGGTTAGTATATGGGTGGCTGGTAACGAGGATTATAAATCTGAAGTCATCATTTCGTATGAGGTAGGTTATCGATTTACGCCCGCTAAAAAATGGTCATTTGATTCAACAATTTTTTATAACGATTATGACCAATTGCGCAATGCTCCAGCCGGTGCAACAGATTTCAGCACATTTCCCAATTACATTTCGCAATACTTAACATTCAGTAATGATCTTGATGGATATAACTATGGATTCGAGCTCTCATCTCAGTGGGCTGCAACTGATACTATCCAATTCAAAGTAAATTATAGTTTTACTCAAAATGAATTTGGTGCCAGTCAAAGTCAAAATACTGATGCCCCAGAGCATATGATATCGACAATGATGGATTGGAGCATTAGCGATAATGTTGATTTTAATCTAGTTTGGCGTGTTATTGATGAAGCTTACGTATTGAATATCAATGACCTTAGTACTAAGGAAATTGATAGCTATAGCGGAGTTGATTTAGGACTGCACTGGAAGGTTAAGCCTGATGTCATGTTATCAGCATTCGGGAAAAATTTACTTCATCCTGCAAACCTTGAGTTTGAAGGAGAAAGTTACCAACTCCCTTATCGTGTGGGACCAAGTTATTATATTAAAGCTACTTTGACCTTTTAGGGTAGCAACATTGAAAAACTCAAATTTAAGTCGACAGTTACTGTATTCATTATTGGTCGTGGGAGCTATTTTGCTTCCGCGAGTCTCTATGGCGCAGAACGCATTCGAGTTAAAAGCGGCATTAACCTATAACTTTGCTAAGTTTACTCAGTGGCCTGAAGCGCGTCTTAATACCTCATCTGCATGGAAAATATGTTTTTTCGGAAATCAATATCACGACAGTTTCATGGGACTTTCCGATAAAACGCTGGGAACTCAGTCTGTGATGGCCATTGAGTTATCTGGAATAAGCCAAATCGATCAGTGCGATGTTGTATTTGTAGACACTAACTCTAGGGAGTTAACCCATAGATTGTTAGTGGCTGTCGATAATAAGGCTATTTTAACGGTTTCGGATATCACAGGTTTTGCAATGCAAGGCGGGATGATTGAAATCGTCGAGCAAGATAAGCGATTATATTTTAAAGTTAATATGCAAGTGGTAGCAAAATCTGGATTAACTATCAGCTCTCAAGTATTGAAATTGGCACTTGAGGTTAAGCGATGAAAGTAATGAATTTGTCATCGAAGTTTATCGTTTAACATAATGCTTAGCGATATTATCGCGAGCAATAATCTATCAGCAATTATGTTTAATCCTTTCGAGGTAGTCAAAAGAGGTTAACTTGCTAATGATATTACTGGATTGGCCGATAGTCATATTTATGTCATCAAAAATTAACAGAAGATTAAAATTGAGATGTTTGACGATTCATTCTTGGTAGGTTGTTGATAAAATGTTAATGGATTTACCGTTAAACATACTTTAAACTTAATCGAATAAGTTGTTTGTGTGATATAGATTTTTTGAAAAATAAATTGGCATTGCTATCTTTGGCTTGGTGAAGGAATTATTGAAAATGTTAAAGCTGAAAATGACTTTTTATTCTGCATTATTTGTTTTTTCTGCGAGTTCTACAGCTATAGCCGCTGATTCTGACTCTTTAGATCTCAGTCTACAAGAGTTAATGAATGTTGAAGTGACTTCTGTATCAAAACAAAAGCAGCCTCTATCCAATTCACCCGCTGCAATCTATGTCGTCACCAGCGAAAGTATTCGTCGCTCTGGGGCAACCTCAATCCCACAAGCACTTCGCGATGTGCCAGGGCTGCATGTTGCGCAGATTGATTCACAAAAATGGGCCATCGGTAGCCGTGGTTTTAACGGCCGCTACAATAACAAACTATTGGTATTGATGGATGGTAGAACCCTTTATTCTCCAGCTTTCTCCGGTGTTTATTGGGAAGTACAAGACACACTCATGGCAGATATTGAACGTATCGAAGTCATCCGTGGTCCAAGTGCTGCTTTGTGGGGCGCCAATGCGGTTAATGGTGTGATTAACATTATTACCAAACACAGTGCCGACACATTAGGAGGCTATGCAGAGCTAGGTGCCGGAGATTATGAACAAGGTTTTGCTGGTTTTCGTTATGGTTCGACATTGTCTGACAAGGTCACGTCGAGAGTATATTTAAAAGGCCATGAAAGAGATTCGTTTGAGCTTGACCCAAATGATCTTGAGAGTGATTTACTGGTACCATTTGCTGATGCTGGCAAAGATAATAGCTGGCAGCATCTGCAATTAGGTGGGCGCATTGATATTCAGCTTGAGACAGACACAAGCCTCACGTTAAGCAGCGACTTTTATACGTCGAAGATGCAGCAAGCACCTAATATTGCATCAACAGACGCGCCGCTATACCGAGAGTATTATACTGACGAAGTCAAAAGTGATGGCTTTAATCTGTTATCAAAGTACACCAAAGCATTATCGGCAACCTCTGAATATAGCGTACAAACCTATTACGATTATGCAAATAGAGATGAAAATTTATATGGTTTAAGCAGTGAAACATTTGATGTTGATTTTCAACATCAGTTAATTGTTGGACAAAATCATAATGTTGTTTGGGGATTAGGATATCGTTATATACAAGATGATCTCGGCTCCAGCCCTATTCTAGAAAGTAGTGAGGCTTTCTCGACAAATACTGATTTGTGGAGTGCATTCATCAGTGACGATATTATGTTAGTTAAAGACGAGTTGTGGCTTACTCTGGCTTCGCGCTTTGAACGTAATGATTACACTGGTTTTGAAGTTCAACCCAATATTCGTCTTAGATGGCAGTTAGATGCAAAAAACAGTGTATGGACTTCTATTGCTCGAGCAGTGCGAACCCCGTCAAGATTAGAAAATAATATATCTGTAAATGGCCTGAATATACCGCCTTCTGACGAGGCCCCACTGGTTAAGGTATGGGTGTCGGGTAACGACAACTTTGAATCCGAAGAAATTATCTCATACGAGATGGGGTATCGTTTTATTCCGGCAAGCCAATGGTCTTTTGATACTACCGTGTTTTATAACGATTATGACAAACTGCGCAGTACTTCAATAGCTGCAACAGATTTCAGTACATTTCCTAATTACATTTCGCAACATTACCTATTTGGAAATAGCTTGGACGGATATAACTATGGGGCTGAGTTATCTTCGTTATGGGCTGCAACGGATGCGCTTCAGTTTAGAGTCAATTACAGCTTTATCCAAAGCGAATTTGGTGACAGTTTAAATCAGAATACCGACGCACCAGAGCATATGTTGTCGACCATAATTGATTGGAATATTACCGATGATGTTGATGTTAACTTCGTATGGCGTTTTGTCGATAGCACTAACTTAATAAGCCAAAACGGCACAAGTATAAAGACAATTTCTAGCTATCATAGTGTTGATATTGGAGTGAGTTGGGACATCACGCCTGAGGCTACACTATCGGCCTACGGGAAAAATTTACTTCACCCAGCCCACCTTGAATATGAAGGAGAAAGCTTACAATTCCCTTATCGGGTAGGGCCAAGTTACTTTGTTAAAATGACTTTAACTTTTTAAGGTCGCGACAATGAAAAAAGCTAATTTGAGTCGACAGATATTGTATTCATTATTGATTGTATTTGTGCTGCTTCCGCGTTCATCAATAGCCCAGGACTCGTTTGATTTAAAAGCGGCGTTTACCTATAACTTTGCTAAATTTACTCAGTGGCCTGAATCGCGTCTCCATGAAAAATCGGCGTGGAAAATATGTTTTTTTGGTAATCAATATCGTGACAGTTTTATTGAATTGGCTAATAAAAAACTGGCCGGTCAATCCATTGCAGTCATTCAACTTTCAGAAACAAGTGCTATCGCACAATGTGATGTGGTCTTCATTGATACCAACTCAAGAGATTTAACCCGTCGTTTGTTTTTGGCTGTCGATAATAAACCTATTTTAACGGTTTCGGATATCTCGGGGTTTGCAGTGCAAGGAGGCATGATTGAAATCATCGAGCAGGATAAACGATTATATTTCAATATTAATAGTAAGGTGTTAGAGGCATCAGGCTTAAACATCAGTTCACAGGTATTGAAATTAGCACTTGAGGTAAAGCGATGAAAATAATAAATTTTGCATCAATCCGAACAAAGTTGATTTTTTCAATGCTAGCGATCGCTATTATTGTCATTGTTATTATTTCTTCATCATTAATCACTAAACAATATGCCGTGACAAAAGAGAAGGCCGAACAAGGCTTGGCGGTGTTAAGTGATATTGTTGCGAGCAATAGCCTGTCAGCGGTTATTTTTAATGACCCAACATCAGCAGAAAAAACCTTATCTGCACTTATTGCTCAACCAGATATTATGCATGCGGCAATATATAACCCTACTGGGAGTCTATTTGCTACTTATCAGGGCAATAAGGCTTATCAAAGTAGTATTGATCAGCAAACGTTATTAAATATTATTTCTTCCAAGAAAAAACTGACGCAGTTTAATCAAGATGGCGTGCATTCATATACCCCACTAGTATTTGAAGGTGAGGTGGTGGGATTACTGCATATTACCGATAATATGAACGAATTCACCAAGCAACTAGACGACTATTTAGTACTTGTTTTATCCACCAGCATTTTTGCCATTTTTGCCAGCTTGTTGGTGATGTTTTGGTTGCAATCGTTATTCACCAAGCCACTTAATACCCTGTTAGAAGTGATAGAACATATCTCAAATAATAAAGACTATACGCAACGCGTAAACCTCAAGTCTAATGATGAATTCTCTCAGTTGGCGCACAGCTTTAATGTGATGATCGGCGAGGTTGATGCCCGAGGTAGACAATTAGAAACCATTAACCATGAATTAGAAAATCGAGTATCAGAGCGCACGTTTGAATTACAACAAACCCTTGAGATTGCCAAAAAAGCCAGCCAGGCCAAATCTGAGTTTTTAGCGGTAATGAGCCATGAAATTAGAACGCCACTCAATGGCATTGTTGGTTTTTCAGATCTACTGACCTCTTTTAAATTAAATAAAAATGTGTCCAACACGGTTCAAATGATCAACGACTCAGCACAAACATTGCTGGTGCTGTTGAATGAAGTGCTCGATTTCTCGAAAGCAGACGCCAATAAAATGGATTTAGACATTAAAGAATTTAATTTGCCCGATCTTGTCACTTCTGCATGCCATTCTCATAAAGTGTCGGCAGAGAAAAAGGGCCTTAATTTTGACGTGTTCATATCGCCATTGATCCACGAAAACTATTTGGGTGACTCCGTCAGAGTGCGACAAATTATTAATAACTTTGTCTCAAACGCTATAAAGTTTACACACCAAGGCGCTATTTCGGTACAGATAAGCGAGCACATGGAGGCTTCAGATACCTTTATTACGTTTACAGTTAAAGATACCGGTATTGGCATTGCGACAGCTAAACTAGAGAGTATTTTTACCCCCTTTATGCAGGCTGATAACTCTATTACCCGCGAGTTTGGCGGAACCGGCCTTGGTTTAGCCATTTGCCAACAACTCGTCGTATTGATGAATGGCCGTTACGGTGTAGAAAGCACCTTAAATGAAGGCAGCAACTTCTGGTTTAGCATTCCACTTGTACCACAAGACAACTCATTCATCGCTTCTCCTGCAGTAGTTGAACCGGATAAGAGTGTTCAGGCAACGTATCGATCAACAACCGTGCTTGTTGCTGAAGATAATGTGGTCAATCAGCTGGTGGTAAAAAGTCTGCTAGCGTCTTTGGGGCATCAGTGTGAAATTGTTAATAATGGCCAAGAAGCCATTGTCCGAGCGAGCGAGAAAAAGTTTGATTTAATCTTTATGGATTACCATATGCCAATAGCTGATGGAATAGTTGCAACTAAAGCAATCACTGAGTTAGGTCAGAATTGTATTAATAATGAAACCCCTATCATCGCACTTACTGCAGATATCCAACCAAGTGTTAAAAGGCTATTCCGTAATGCTGGCGCTAAAGACACGTTGTTAAAACCTTTTACCCGCCAGAACCTATCTGAATGTATGAATAAATGGGTGTTTGAACCTGCGAGTCTTTCCGAGGTTGTCGAAGATACTCAGGACGAGGCGTCGTTAGTATTTGTTGATGGACCGCTTGATGACATTCAACAAATTTCGCCAGATGACTCGTACGATCTTGTTAACAGCATAGTGGATTTGTACTTACAAAATGCACCTGAGTTAATTAAAAATATTATAGAAGGCGTAGTCGACAATAATGCCGACCAAGTCTTTAAATCTGCACACTCTTTAAAGTCCAGTTCGGCCAATGTCGGGGCGATAAAAATTCAAATGTTAGCGAGCCAAATAGAGTTGTTTGCACGTTGTGGTGACTTGAGCGATGCCAATCATCTCGCAGACACATTATTGCCCGTGTTTGAACAAACGAAAGAGGCAATATTGCTAAAGTTAGCGAGGTTTGTTTAATGTTATTAAATACACTTCAAGATGTGGTGCTAATCGTTGATGATGACCCTGTCATTCGGATTCTGATGCGTCGAGCATTAAACCAGTCAGTGGGTAGTATTATTGAGGCGAGTAGTGGTGAAGAGGCGATACAGCTTTTTTCTGAGCACTCTCCAGATTTAATATTACTCGATGTGTCGATGGATAACATGGATGGTTTTGAATGCTGTTCAATGATCCGTTCATTACCTGAAGGGGATAATGTCGCCATTATTATGGTGACAGCACTGGATCAGCCGCAAGATATTCAAAAGGCCTTTGATGTAGGTGCAACAGACTTCATGACTAAACCGGTTAAGTGGCCGCTGCTGAGTCACCGCATTCACTATGTGCTGAAAGCTAATAAAACAATCAAAGAGTTAACTAAGAGTAAAAACAAACTCGCCAGAGCACAAAGTATTGCTCACTTGGGCTCGTGGGAATGGGACTTCAAATCCAGTAAGTTAGACTGCTCTGATGAGGTGTATCGCATGCTGGGTATGCAACCTCAAGAGATTGATATTACGTTCTCCAAATTGTTAGAAATCATCCACCCAGATGACCGAGAATTCTTAAAGCTAACCGTTAAAACAGCCTTAAAAACCAGGCAGTCGTATGATATTGAATATCGTGTGTTACATGGTAGTGGAGAGGTGATTACCCTGCATGATAGAACCGATATCACTTACGATTTTGGTGAACCACGGATTAATGGCACTTTGCATGATATTTCTAGTCGGAAAAAGTCAGAGCAAGAAATCGCGTATTATGCCTATTACGATACCTTAACGGACCTGCCGAACAGACGTAAGTTTTTGTTGCAGTTGGACTCTGCGATTGCTCTAGCTAAGCGTCACACAACCAAATTAGCATTGTTGTTTATTGATTTAGATCATTTCAAAAGAATAAACGATACGTTGGGGCATAAAGCGGGAGATGAATTGTTATGCGAAGCAGCCACACGTATTAAAAACTCGGTACGCATGTCAGATGAGCTCAGTGTGGGGAGTCGGGGAGATTATGAAAATGAACACCTTGCCCGTTTGGGCGGGGACGAATTCACCCTACTTTTATGTGAACTAGAAGTGTTCGATAATGTAGCGGTTATTGCTCAGCGAGTGCTAGATGCACTCTCTAAGCCCTATATTATTCAGGGACAGCAAACGTTTATTTCGGCCAGCATAGGTATTTCGTTTTATCCTGATGACGGCGCTACCGGCGATATTTTGTTGCAGCATGCAGACACAGCCATGTACGAAGTGAAAAATAACGGCAAAAACGGTTATCAATTGTTTTCTCATGATATGCATAAGTCGTTAATGGATCGGCTTCAAATAGAAGCTGAACTACGTGAAGCAGTAAGATTAGGCAATCAACTTATGTTGTATTATCAGCCACAAGTTGACTCTGTGAATGGCAATATTATTGGGTACGAAGCATTGCTACGTTGGAATCATCCAGCAAGAGGCTTGTTAGCGCCGATAGATTTTCTCGCGATTGCTGAAAGTAGCGGCTTGATTATCCCTATTGGAGAATGGGCTTTGCTTGAAGCTTGTAACAAAGCGAAGAAAATACACATTGCAGATGCGAATTTTCAGCGCATGGCTGTTAATCTATCGGCATTGCAATTCAACCATGCAAATATTTTTGACCACGTTAAAAGTGCACTTGTTGAAACCGGCTTACCACCAAGCTTACTCGAGCTTGAAATTACAGAATCAGCCATCATCAGTAACGTCGATGAGGCAATTGCTTTGCTGTTTATGTTAAAAAAACTAGGTGTGAAGTTAGCCATTGATGATTTTGGAACCGGCTACTCTTCATTAAATTACTTAAAGAGCTTTCCCATTGATACATTGAAAATAGATAAATCGTTTGTAGATGGCATTGTGAGTAATCAAAAAGATGCCGCTATTGCTCGCACAATTGTGCAGTTAGCACTTAATTTAGAGCTCAGTACGATAGCTGAAGGAGTCGAATTCATAGAGCAGCATGAGTTACTTAAGGCTATGGGGTGTACTAATTTACAAGGTTATTTGTATAGTAAACCCTTACCTTCGGAAATGGTTTGATTGTTATGTAATAGGCTCTCCAAATTGACCATTAACGTAAATTGGTGGCAGTAAAAAGGGCATATTTAAATGAGCGCGCCAAGACGCTTTTAATATCATTAATCCTTTAAGCCGATCAATTCATATTGAGTCGGTTTTTTTGTATCTCTACTTGTATATATAAATAATCATATATACACTTAGTCGTATGTTTCTACTTCTTGTTTATCCGTTATGAAAAAGAAAACTGTGTTGTTTCTATGTACTGGCAATTCGGCGCGTTCGCAAATGGCTGAGGCGTTGTTACGCAATAAAGCGGCTGATCAATTTGATGTGTTCAGTGCCGGGACATCGCCAGAGCAAGTCGATGTTCGAACTATTGAGGCTATTACTCGCTTTGGTATTGATGCGGGTGATTTAGTGCCTAAGCACTTGCAGACTTTTGCTGGCAAAGACTTCGATTATGTCATTACCCTTTGCGAAAAAGCTAATACTGAATGTCGTAGTTACCCTGGTGCAGGTAAACAATTGGCATGGGATTTCCCTGATCCTAAAACCCGTACAGGTAATCATCCATTTTCAAGCACCATGACCGAGCTTAACAATCGTTTGTCGATGTTTTTGCTGGTGGAAAATAAAGTTACTTCCAAGGCCTCGAATGAGATTGCCATAGAGACAAAAATCGAAGATCACAATCAATCTGTCCCAGAACGATTAACCGATTTCGATCCCATTACATTTTATAAATGCCTTACCGATGATATTCGCTTAAAAACCTTAATGTTGACCCATTATCATGGTGAGCTGTGTGTATGCGAGTTAATGGCAGCGCTCAGTGAAGATAGCCAGCCTAAGGTGTCGCGTAATTTAGCCCTGTTAAAAAAGGCTGCGATCATTACCGACAGAAAAAATGGCCAGTGGGTGTTTTATCGCATCAATCCTAACTTACCTTTATGGGTAAAATCAGTAATAGCAGAAACCACTGAAAACAACCTTGGGTTGATTATGTCGTCATTACAGCAATTAGACATTATGCAAAATAGGCCAAACAAGGTGAGCTTTTGTCGTTAGTTTGATGTTGTAAAAGTTTTCATTAATATTTTGAGTTTCCCCTGTTGTTTGGAGTCTTGCTATGGGAATGTTTGAACGATTTTTATCGGTATGGGTTGGCTTAAGTATGTTGGCCGGAGTGCTGTTAGGTTTATGGCAGCCCGAGGTCTTTCAGGTTATCGCTAACGTTGAAATCGCCCACGTTAACTTGGTTGTTGCGGTATTTATCTGGGTGATGATTTATCCCATGATGGTCCAAATTGATTTTTCGGCAATGAAAGATGTAGGTAAAAACCCTAAGGGATTACTGCTAACCATTGTCATCAATTGGTTAATTAAACCCTTTACCATGGCGGCATTAGGATGGCTGTTTTTTAAGGTTTTGTTTGCCGATTTGGTCGACCCTGCATCTGCACAAGAGTATATCGCAGGGATGATTTTATTAGGTGTTGCGCCATGTACTGCGATGGTTTTTGTGTGGTCACAACTAACCAAAGGAGATGCTAATTACACCTTGGTGCAAGTGTCGGTTAATGATGTGATTATGATTTTTGCCTTTGCGCCAATTACCGCATTATTACTGGGCGTGAGCGATATTCAGGTGCCATGGGAAACCTTGCTTATTTCGGTACTACTGTATGTGTTGTTACCGCTATTGGCCGGAGTGACAACACGTTACTTGCTTAATCGCCGCCATGGATTAGCCGCAGTTAACTCATTTTTGGCCACCTTAAAACCATGGTCGATTATCGGCTTACTGGCCACTGTGGTGTTGTTGTTTGGTTTTCAAGCTGAAGTCATTGTGTCTGATCCGCAAACCATTGGCTTGATAGCTGTGCCTTTGATTATTCAAACTTACGGTATTTTTATTATTGCGTATATAGCAGCTAAATGGCTGAAATTATCCCATAACATTGCCGCTCCAGCTTGTTTAATTGGCACCTCTAACTTTTTTGAACTGGCGGTGGCCGTGGCGATATCGCTATTTGGGCTGCACTCAGGAGCCGCGTTGGCTACAGTGGTTGGGGTATTAGTTGAAGTGCCGGTGATGTTATCGCTAGTAGCCATTATTAATCGAACTCAACATTGGTTTAATCACTGATTTAGTCGCTTTGTGAGTTCAGTTTTATGAGCCAATTTGTTGAAAGCGTTTTTTAAGTTACTTTTTGGAGTTAACCATGCAACCTCATCCTTATGATGTTTTAACGTTAGATAATGGCGCCAAACTGATTTTTACTCCGTGCCCTGGTACCAAAGATGAAGCTGTATCTGCGTCAGTTGCTACATTGAAGGCGGCAGGTACAAAAATGCTAGTCACCTTGATGTTCGATGATGAAATCGTACGCAATGCAGCAGAATATTTACCTGCAGAATGTACCAAACAAGCCATTACATGGGTGCAATTGCCCATTGCTGACGATGCCGCCCCAGGGCAAGAGTTTGAAACCCAGTGGTTAGCCCATAAAACCCAGATTATTGAATTGTTAAATAACCAAGGCATTATTGCAGTGCATTGCAAAGGCGGTTCGGGCCGCACTGGATTGGTGATTGGTCTGATATTAGTCAGCTTAGGCTGGCCTAAAGATAAAGTCATTAATGCAGTACAAGCATTGCGGCCCAAGGCGCTAGTTAATCCGGTTCAGCGTGAATATTTTGATGCATTTAATGGTTAGCATGTAGTGATTAACCTTTGAAACGATAACTTAACAATGAGAGCAAGCTTAGGACACCATTATGACGATAAAAATAGGTATTAACGGTTTTGGCCGTATGGGACGTTTATCAATGCGCGCGGCATATGATTGGGACGATGTTGAAATTGTGCATATTAACGATCCTGCTGGTGATGCAGCCACGCTGGCGCACTTAATGACCTTTGATTCAGTCCATGGTCGTTGGCATCATGAGGCGACCCATAATGGTGATGCCATTGTGATTAACGGTAAAGCCATTCCTTGCAGCCGTAATGTCGCTACCCAAGACACTGACTGGTCAAAATGTGATGTGGTGATTGAGGCCTCTGGCAAGATAAAAACCAAAGCCTTGCTACAAGCTTACTTAGATCAAGGTGTAAAACGGGTTGTGGTGACTGCGCCAGTAAAAGAAGACGGCGTGCTCAATATTGTGATGGGCGTTAACGATGATTTATACGACAAAGCCATCCATCCCATCGTTACGGCAGCATCGTGTACCACCAACTGTTTAGCGCCAGTGGTAAAAGTGATTCATGAAAAGATAGGTATTAAGCATGGCTCAATGACTACGATCCACGATATTACCAATACTCAAACTATTCTAGATGCCCCCCACAAAGACTTACGTCGTGCCCGTGCGTGTGGCATTAGTTTGATACCCACTACGACGGGTTCGGCTACCGCAATTACTCATATATTCCCAGAGCTAAAAGGTAAGTTAAATGGTCATGCGATACGGGTACCGTTAGCCAATGCGTCACTCACCGATTGCGTATTTGAAGTGACTCGTGGAACAACGGTTGAAGAAGTAAACCAACTATTGAAGCAAGCAGCTGATACTGAACTGCAGGGCATCATGGGTTATGAAGAACGCCCATTAGTGTCGGTAGATTATAAAACCGACCCACGCTCAAGCATTATCGATGCGTTGTCGACCATGGTGGTGAATGATACCCAAGTGAAACTGTATGTGTGGTACGACAACGAGTGGGGATACGCTAATCGTACCGCTGAGCTCGCCCGCAAAGTCGGCTTAGCAGACAAGGAATAAGCTTCATGGGGCTGGATACATTGCGTACCTTATCACCATCGATAAAACAGTACTTATTGATTACCGGTAATTACTGGGCATTTACCTTAACCGATGGCGCTTTGCGTATGCTGGTGGTGTTGTATTTCCACCAATTGGGTTACAGCCCGTTAAATATTGCGATGTTGTTTTTGTTTTATGAGATTTTTGGTGTCGTGACTAATCTTGTTGGTGGTTGGTTAGGCGCACGGCTTGGCCTAAATAACACTATGAATATTGGCTTAGGCCTACAAATAGTGGCACTAGTTATGCTAACTGTATCTGCTGACATGCTAACCGTCATGTACGTTATGGCTGCTCAGGCGCTGTCGGGCATCGCCAAAGATTTGAATAAAATGAGCGCCAAAAGCGCCATTAAAACCTTAGTGCCCGCAGATGCAGAAGGTAAGCTTTACCAATGGGTTGCGTTGTTAACGGGCTCTAAAAATGCCTTAAAAGGAGTGGGATTTTTTTTAGGTGGTGTGTTACTCACAAGCCTAGGGTTTAGAGGCGCCATTATTTTAATGGCCACGTTATTAGGCATTGTATGGTTATGTAGTTTAGTGACCTTAAAAGATGATTTAGGCAAAGCGAAAAACAAACCCAAATTCAAAGACATTTTTTCTAAAAGTCAGGCAATTAATTTATTGTCGGCGGCGCGGATGTTTTTGTTTGGCGCAAGAGATGTATGGTTTGTGGTGGCATTACCGGTATTTTTAGCCACAACTTTTGGCTGGGATCATTGGTGGGTTGGTAGCTTTATGGCTAGCTGGGTGATTGGTTATGGTGTGGTGCAATCCATTGCACCTTATTTCACCGGTAAACGACAGGGAAAAGTGCCGAGCGGCCGAGCTGCTTTTACATGGGCAACTTATTTACTACTCATTCCTGCCGCGATTGCAGTCGCACTACATGCCGATTTTTATGTGCTAGAAAGTGTCGTCATCGGTTTATTAATGTTTGGCGCGGTGTTTGCGATTAACTCATCACTGCATAGCTACTTAATTGTTAGCTATGCTGGCAGTGATGGCGTGTCACTGGATGTGGGCTTTTACTATATGGCCAATGCCATGGGAAGGTTGATTGGAACGATACTGTCAGGTTGGGTCTATCAAGCCTATGGCTTAGAAGCTTGTTTATGGATATCGAGTGGTTTTATAGCTCTTGCTGCCTTAATTTCACTTAAGTTGCCTCATAAAAGGTAAGCCATTACAGCCGCTAGATGCATTTTTGTTTACACATCGATATTTCGTTATCTAACCGTGATAGCCTGAAACTCTTACCGTATCATCGGTAAAAATTGCCTGCTCATCTATGGCTTTTTCATTACTGATTTTCTTGCTTTAAATTTTAAAATCATAAAAATCATAGTCTTATGGCTTTTTTTAAAAGTTGGCATGATGCTAGCTTTAACTAATACATAGTCGTGGTGTGAATCGTTAATTTTTACGATAGAGATAAGATATTTGTTTCAATCGTCAGCGTAAATTCAACGCACATCACAATGTAAACCGTACACCAAGGAGGTTTTTATGTTGGGCTGGACATTAATGTTTTTAGTGATAGCCGTTATAGCGGGTCTATTGGGGTTTACTGGTATTGCTGGTGCAGCAGCAGGTATCGCGAAAATTATTTTCTTTATTTTTATTGTGTTGCTAGTGATTTCGTTAGTAGCCAATGCGATTAGAGGCAAAGCTCCCCGAGGATAGTATTAACCCCTTACCTTAATCTAAGTTGAGGCTGCTTAAACAAGTTTATACGATTACAACCATCATCTAGGAGATGAATATGAATTTATTAAAACTACTGACAATGGCAAGTTTAATGGTGTTGTTAACGGCCGGTTTATCAGCATGTTCAGATAACAAAGCTGAAAATGCAGGTGAGAAAGTGGATGAAATGATCCAAGATGCCGGTAATGCAGTTGAAGATACATGTGAAGATGTTAAAGAAGGTATGAAAGCAGAAGATCCAGACTGCTAAGCATTATACCAATCACATTAACTATTTTATTTGTTTAAGTCGTTAAGTTTTACAACTCAAAATGCATTGTTCTAGGTAGAGTAACTCCATTTAAACCAATGTAAGTCGAAGTTGAATGTTTGACTGACGGCGACGTAATGACCAGATAGTTATTAAGATAAGTATTAGCCTAAGCAGCACACATGTGCTGCTTTTTTTACAACAGGAGGACCACAATGCTAACCCGTATTCATATTAAATATTACTATACTGTTGGCGCATTATTGGCTTTGTGCTTATGTGTGGCGCTTCCTTATGTGTTACTTAAGGTTATTTTTGCTTGGATTGCATTCTCTTTAGGGCTGGTGAGTTCAGCTTATTGGTTTAATAGCGCAGGCATTTTCCGAAAAAGCCAAGATGGCAGCATTCCTTGGTATATCAGTTGGAGTTTTGTTCCCTTTTTAATGGGGTGCCAGCTGTATAACGCCTGGGCAAGAAAGCACGACAAAGTGCCCGTAATCCAAAAAATAGATAAGCAGTTGTATTTAGCCTGCCGATTGTTTCCCAGTGATATTGACCGACTTAAGCATGAAAAAATTGATGCAATTTTGGATGTTACTGCCGAATTTGACGCATTAGAGTGGACCTTGTTTGATGAAAATATTGGCTATTTAAATATTCCCATATTAGATCACAGCGTACCGACTGTCGCGCAGTTAAATCAAGCCATTAATTGGTTACACACTCAAGTCAGTAATGGTAAAAATGTAGTAGTGCATTGCGCGCTAGGCCGGGGGCGTTCGGTGTTGGTATTAGCGGCTTATTTAGTCTGTCGTGAGAGAAATCGTAATGTTAATGATGTGCTTAAATCCATCAATAGTATCCGCCAAACGGCACGGTTAAATAAATGGCAGTTGGCCGCTATAGAAAAAATGCATAGTCGGCAACAAATTAATATTCACAAACGTGCTTGGTTGATTGTTAACCCAGTGTCTGGTGGTGGTAAATGGCATGATGAAGCAGACCATATTACCCAAACCTTGACGGATTACTTTCAGCTTGAAGTGCTGTATACCGCCAAAGATAAGTCTGCAGTGCAATTAGCCAAACAAGCTAAACAAAAGGGCGCAGATATTATAGTTGCCTGTGGTGGCGATGGTACGGTTAACGAGGTGGCATCAGTGATTGTTGATACCGATATTTTCTTAGGTATTATTCCGATGGGAACCACCAATGCACTAAGTCATACTTTGTTTGGCGCCGCCAGTAAATTGGTGCCGGTATCGCAAGCGCTTGATATTTTGATTCAAGGTTATTCACAACGTGTTGATACTGCTACATGTAATGATGAGTTGATGTTGTTGCTGGTGGGGCTAGGCTTTGAACAAAAAATGATAGCGAAGGCTGACCGTGACCAAAAAGATGCCCTAGGACAATTAGCCTACCTTAATGGTTTGTGGGAGGCGGTAGGCGAAAACCAGCCATTGTCGATAAGAGTGCAGATCGATGGTGGCGATATTAAAGTGATTAACACCACTAGCCTAGTGATAGCCAATGCTGCGCCATTTACTAGCTTGTTAGCGCTAGGTAATGGCGAGCCCAATATTACCGATGGCTTGTTAGATATTACCTGGATTGAATCGAGTGAGACATCGCCACAACAGTTATTGAGTATGACCGAGTTGCTATTTGCAGGCTTAACTGGAGAACGTGAAGATAATCAACAGAGTCAAATTCATCATGAGCAAGCAAAAAAAATCTACTTAAACACAGATTCGTCTTGCCAATATGTGATCGATGGTGAGTTATTTGAATCAGAAGATTTGTGTATTAAAGTCAAACCCAGGTCATTAAATGTGCTTGTGCCAGAAGCGAGCAAACACGTTTAATGAATGGGCGTTTAATGACGCTATGGTTCGTCTGAACCGGTTTGGTCTTCGTATTTACTGAGTTTGTTGTAAAGGGTTTTGACGCTAATACCTAGCTGTTTGGCAGTATCATTTTTATTGCCCAATGAGTTGTCGAGCGCTTGATAAATAGCTACTTTTTCAAGTTCATCTAAGCGCATACCAGCAGGTATTTGTACGTCGTCAGCTAAAGGCTCAGTTGATGGTTCCAGAGGTGTCACCGTGATATGACTCGGTAAAATAGTATCTTCTGCCAAAATATATGCACGTTCTATTGCGTGTTTTAGTTCGCGAACATTTCCGGGCCATTTTTGTTGTTGGATAAGTTTAATCGCATCATCTGAAAAGGTTTTAGTCAGTTTTTCAGCAGTATTTCGGTAGGCTAAAAAATGTTGTGCTAGGCCACTGATGTCATTGCTACGATCGCGTAATGGTGGCACTAGGATAGGGAAATGCGCTAAACGAAAATATAAATCTTCGCGGAAACGCCCAGCATCAATAGCGTCAGCTGGATCGCGATTGGTGGCAGCAACAATGCGAACATTGGCTTTTTTAAGCTGTTGTGAGCCGACAGAGCGATATTCATTGTTTTCGAGTACGCGTAACAATTTTACTTGATGTTCTAGCGGCATTTCGGTGACTTCATCAAGAAATAAGGTACCGCCTTCTGCTTGCTCGAATACACCACGGTGATCACGATGAGCACCGGTAAAAGCGCCTTTTACATGGCCAAACAGCTCACTGTCGACCAGTTCAGGGCTTAATGCACCACAGTTAATGGCGATAAATGGTTGGTTGATTCGGTGACTGGCCAGGTGAATGGTGTTGGCTACAAGCTCTTTACCCGCACCGCTTTCACCGACAATAAGTACGTTGCTTTCGGTTACGGCAACTTTACGAATAGTACGATACAACTTGTGCATTGCCCGCGATGAACCAACCAACAAACCGTATTGGTCTAGTTCACTAGAAAATGGCTGTTGTTGTTTTGTCGATTGTGACTGCAAGTCTTGGGCAAAGTCTTCTAAGGTGTCGTTGATTGCGTCGGCATCGTAAGGCTGACGAAAATGATAACCAGCGCTTTTTGACATTAAGTAATCTAAGTTAGGATTCGGTTTACCTTCGCTTAAGAAGATGAACTCAATATCAGACATTAACGCACTGTCAGTTAACTCTGCGTATTCTAGTTGGCTTAATTGCGATAATTCAATGATCGCAACATCTATCGAGTTACTGTGCAGTTGGTCTAACCAGGGCTGGTCAACTGAACTAGCAATCTTATTAAAGTGTTGGCAACTCGGTAAGGCAAGGAGTCGTGCTTCACCTTCTTGACGACGGTGTAGATGATAAAAAAGTGTTGGACGTGGCATACCGATTCACTCCCTGTGGTGTTAAGTCTAATGTTTACCAGTGATGTCGTGTTGACAATCACCAGTGATCATTCCGTGTAATTAGGTAATTAACTCAGACCCGGACAAATTATAATAACTTTAACTATTAGAAGGTTAATTAATTTTTGCCCATGTACATGGGGTGTTCATGGTTTAGTTTTTGCTTAATAAGGTGTGCTGTACCCGTATATGTTACACAACCCATCCAACAAAGTGCCAGTAAAATTATCGAATGCAGGAGGATTTACATTGAAATCATTTACTCGAGACGAACAGGCTGAGTCCGATGTATGGCTATTGCATGAGGCTATTGATTTATGCCAGGAAGGACAACAATTTTATGTCCAAGCCACATTGGGGACCGACGATTACAACATCAAACGAATTTTTATCCACATGGCCGACATTCGAAAATGCATGCTGGATCGTTTAACACCATTGTTTAGCGTGGTGCGTTCAAGCCAAGCAAGGCCAATAGACAGTCAAACTTACCATCAACAATCCTCACATCGACACTATGCTAAGGCTGAGCAGGTTATACAGCATAAGCCGTTACCCCAAGCGATAGCGGTATTGGTTGAAACCGAACAACAGGTCTTGGCTCATTTAAAGCAAACGGCTAGAAAAACTAAAAACCAGCGTGTTGCTAGCCAACTTGCCGAAGGTATTGCTTGGCTGCAAATGAGCTGTGACACCATGAAAAACCTCTCTTTTGCTCATACTTAGCCATCGGCGACACAGAAAGCGTGTTTTAATGGATGTTAATTTGTGGCTAGCGTGTGTTTACCTGACTGACAGCATAATAGTACGGCATTAGTCATCTGTTCATTCTCTGGAGGGGTCATTTAATGCTAGAGCAGGCTATTCCGCGAATGCAATTGAGAGTCATTAATTCTCATCGCAACGATGAAAAATTTACCTAGCGTCGGTAAAAAAGTCCGATATTGTCATCTATCAGTAAGATGAAAATAACCATGAATACTTGTTAATTCATTATTAACAGATACTTATAACAATTGGCATGGTTCACGCATTGTATTCCTTGAGATTAACAACGGAGGAAAACTTTATGAACAAGACCACATTATCTGTAGTAATGAGCATTATGTTAGGTTCAATGGCATTCGGTGCAAATGCAGCACAAGATTGGCAAGATGATGCAAAAGATGCGTGGATCGATGGTAAAGCTGAAACCACACTTTTGTTAAATGCAAATCTGAACTCATTTGATATTAATACCGACGTGCATGATGGCAACGTGACCCTAACAGGTAAAGTTAACAGCAGTGTTGATAAGTCACTTGCTGGAGAGTTAATTAGAAGCTTAGATGGCGTGAAAGACGTTAACAATGAGCTTTCGGTGATGAAGCAGTACAGTGATGAAGACAGCAAGGATTTAAGTGACTCACTCACAGATTCGAAAGTTGCTACTGTAGTGAAAACCCGATTATTATTCTCTGCTGACGTGTCAGGTTCCGATATTAACGTCGATGTCGCTAATGGCGTAGTGACATTAAAAGGCACAGTGTCGAGTGATGCAGAACGTGATTTAGCCTTAGCCATCGCTAGAAACACCGATGACGTAAAAGATGTAGTCGATGAGTTACGTGTAACAGGATAATCTATTCGGTTATACTCAAACCAGCCTTTGGGCTGGTTTTTTTATGCCTAAAAAGCATGTGTAGCACTTAATACCAATCTCATTAAATATCTGATCAGTTCAGAGTCTCTCAGGTTTTTTAATTCAAGGCGCATTGATGTAGAAATGGCTGTTCCCTTTTAAATCGATGCAACACAGAAGTGGAATACCTGAGAGACTCCATTCTGGCGGGTTTCAAAGTACTTTATGCTGCGTTAGATGTTTTCAAAATAGAATCACTATTCGCTTCAATCATCTGCCTTTCCTACAGTACTTTGAACTCCCGCTGAAAGATCACATATTTAATAGGATTGGTATAACTTATGGATGCATTTTTCTGTGACAAACCATGTGATAAAACCGCTGTTAAATGTCATGCCGTGGTTGGCTTTGGCTAGTGTTGTGTTACTGCTATCCGGCTGTGGTAATGTGTTGTGCCAAGCGCAAACCGATAAAGAAGTGGATCCCCTCAAGCAATATGAAGCCCAAAAGCGTTGTGAACAGTTGGTAGATAAGCATATGGACAATAGCTATCGTGATGGACGTGATGACAATATGCCGTTATTACAAGAGTCGATAGCCAATAATACCTATAGTGATTAATGCTGTTTCATTCAGAATGGTTCAAGCAATTTCTTACCTATCTATTGACGGTCTTATTCGTTCTACTTTGCGTAGGCTTTTTTCTTATCAGAAACCTGACTGATGTTAATTACCTTTATGTTGAACACCTCTGTAGAGAAAGCTGGGTTTAACGCAGTCGTATTAATAGATAATTGTTTGTTTCAAGGCCCGCTTACTGAGCTTAAGTCTTGTCGTAAACATGTTTAGGTTGTGTATATAGATGATGGGTTGATACGGAAATTGATCATTAAATAATTAATTTAGTAGAACAATTTATAGGTAAAAGCACATGTTTTTGTTTGTTCGCAACTAAAGTTAGCCGACTGGTCTATTCTTAGTTATCCTATCACTAAAAAGGGAGGCTAAATGAATAAAAGTGCAGCGAGTAGACAGTCAATATGCGTCGTAGGTGAAAAGCTTTTTGCGTTACACGGTTATAGTGCTGTGGGGATTAAATTGATTCTCGACGAAGTGGGTATTCCTAAAGGTTCTTTTTATCATTACTTTGCCAGTAAAGAAGCATTTGCCGCAGCCGTGGCCGAACATTATTTCCAGCAACGTATTCAACCTATCGCTATCGATTCAAGCGTAAACTTTAAAACCAATTTATCTACTGTGCTAAATGGATATCATCAACTCATTGACGAGCTGTTTAGTGGCAGTGAACCACGCGGCTGCTTGATGGGTAACTTGATGGTAGAGGTCAGTAGTCAGTCGCCGCAACTGCATCAAACCTTGAATCAGCTTTATGATCAATGGATCGGCCTATTGAGTGCACTTATTCAACAAGGGCAGCAACAAGGGCATATTCGTGCGGACTTACCGGCATCAACGTTAGCGAGTGTTTTTTGGTCAAATTGGCAAGGAACTATGCTACGCTGCCAAATTAAAATCGATAAAATGGCAGCTAAACGGGCTTTAGTGCATTGCATACAAATGATGACTCGTTAACGCTAAGCGGTGCGGCGGTTATTTTTATTGTGTATTGCGGCAAAAATATTTATATTTCGGATGATTTTTCGGGGTTTGGAGTGGGTTGAATTGGCTAAAAGATTATTGTTTAGTTGTTTAGTGCTGTTGTTATCTGCATGTGCGTCTTCGCCTGCTGTGGTTATCGCGTCTAAGCCCGTGGTGGTTCCTCCCATGCTTAAGCCAGAACCACCTAAGTGGAGTGAGTCAAACCTACTGAGTTTTCATAATCAATGGAAAGGCACTCCATATCGTTTAGGTGGCCTGAGTAGAAATGGCGTAGATTGTTCAGGGTTTGTGTATTTGGCCTACTTGAATATTGTTGGCGACAAGTTACCTCGTACCGTGAACTCGCAACGTATTTTAGGTAAAGAAATACCGCGTAATCAGTTAAAAACTGGCGATCTCGTTTTTTTCAAAACCACCCGAACCGTTCGTCATGTCGGTATTTACATGGGCAATGACCGTTTTTTACATGCCTCGACTAAAAAAGGGGTAAAAATTTCGAGTTTGAATAATATCTATTGGAAACCTCGTTTTTGGTTTGCAAAACGCTTAAAAAACCCAACTGTTGAGCAAAATATGTCGATCGCTAGTCTTGTTGATCATGTTCAGCAGCAAGACGATTTATAATTTGGCAGCAGTTTAACTAGCTGGTGCCGTTTTTCGCTTAAACGCTAGGCTTGTATCTGAAATGCAGATTTGATTTTCTACCGCCTAGCGTCAGTATATTCATGTTATTTATAGCTATTTTAGGCTAACGCCACGACATAAACGGACCCACTATGCCAGACTCCAAGCATTGGACCTTAAAAAGTATTGCCAAAGAATTAGGTGTGTCGAATGCGACGGTATCTAATGCGTTTAATCGTCCAGATCAGTTGTCGGAAAAACGTCGAATAGACATTCTAGCTGCCTGTAACGAGCTCGGATATTTTGGACCGAATAAAGCAGCGCAATCTTTAAGGCGTGGCAAATTTGATACGGTAGCATTAGTGTTGTCGGACAGTATTGAATACATGGTGTCTGATCCCGTGGCCAGTAAGTTTATGAAAGGCGTTGCGGCAGTTTTTGAGCAACATAAAATTAATTTACTGTTGTTTTCTGGCAGTTCTGACAATGTGAATGGCGTAAATGATTTTGTCGATGGTTTTATTTGTTATGGCCGTCCTCGCAACCGTTTATTGGCCGAGCAATTAAAAAAAATCCGTAAAAAAGTGGTGACGGTCGACTTTAATATTCATCGTAGTGCTTCGGTGAGTATCGATAATAAAGCCGGTGCCTATGAAGTGGCTAAATTGGCAATTCAATCTGAGCAAGATCAGGTCGCAATTCTTGGATTACGCTTGCTCGACACTCACTTAACCTGCCGCGTGTATGATATTCATTCTATGGAAATCGACACTTCAGTAGCACATCAGCGTTTGCAAGGCTATTTGGATGCCATTGGTGATACTGGGGTTAAGCTTGGTGATGATCGCATTTGGAATATTCCTGAAAGTAATGCCGACTTTGCTGCTATAGCAGCCAAAGAAGCGCTTAATTGTGTACCGCGTCCGAATGTATTTTTGTGCATGAGTGACCTAATAGCCTTGAGTTTAATGCGCGAGGCAATCCAACAAGGTTTGCGGATCCCTGAAGATATTCGTGTGGTGGGTTTTGATGGTATTGATGAAGGCTCACGAGCTATCCCGCCGCTGACAACCGTGTTCCAGCATTCAGAGCAAAAAGGCCGTAAAGCCGCAGAAATGTTTATTGCTGATGCCCATCATGCTGAAGTGTTAGGTTATGAACTTTCTCGTGGTGGCAGTTGTTGATGTAATATTGATGACCGGACGATTCTTGATACAAACAGTTTGATACAAATATATCGAGACAATCAGATCGAGACAATCAGATCGAGACAATCAGATCGATACCAACAAGGCGCCTAATTAGGCGCCTTGTTTACGTTTAAGCTTAAAACACACGTAGATTATCCGCGGTGTTTAACCAGTAAATCAGTCAGTACCATATGAGTCGATTGCAGGGCTTCAACGATGTTGATATGGGCTTCTTTGCTGGCAAAATTAACGCTTAACTTGGCTGAACTGTCGCCATGCACCCAACAAAGATCTAACTGATTAGCCTGGTTTGTCATGGTGAACTCACCATTAAAGGCATCGACGTTATTACGTAGAGTAATCAGCTCACATAGCGCTTTAACAACCGGTTTTTGCATGGCGGTTTGAATGTCGCTTACCTGTAGATAAGGGCGGTTAATGTCACGACCTACCTGAGTTTGATTCAGCAATTCCATGGCATTAGGCACAGCCAATAAACCGGTGTAATACACCTGCGGAATACCTGGAGCAAAAAATTGCACGCTTCGAGCGATTAAATAATCAATGTCATTTTGGCCAAGCGCATCGTAGTAGGTGCAATTAACTTGATATAGATCGACATTGCTGGCTGCCGCGCCCGTTGCTTGTAAGCTTTCACCTTTGCTATTGCTATGGATGCGGTTAACTAAGTTATCAATTTCTGCCGCTGTTAATAAACCTGCTTTATTGCCGACCGGGCCAGCGTCAATAATGCCAATGCCGTCATGAGTATCTAATACCGTGACACAGTTGCGTGGGGCAATGGATAGCCAATGGCTTAATGCACTGACATCTTGGCTAAATAAGCTGTGGAGAATCAATGGTGGCAGCGCAAAGTCGTACACCATGTCTACGCGCTTAGCGATATCGAGCTGGGTCATGTAATGCGAGTGAATTTCGGCAAGGGTGGTCATGCCTAGGCTGTTGGCTTTTTTGGCTAACTCATCGACAAATTCAAATGATTCTTCAATCATAAAACAGCTAGTGCCTGGTTTTTTAATGGCATAACCCGCAGCGTCAAGACGAATAAGATCGACTTTGCTTTCATGAAAACGCGTTAGCACCTTGTTTAAATGTGCCTGACCTGCAGCGGTATGCACATTAATATCAATTTGATTTGAGGTAAAGGTCGTCCAAAACTCGGCTTGTGTACCGTCGGCGAGTTTATAGGTGGTGAAACAACTCCCCGGACGTGGGCGATAAATTTTAGCTTGGTTTTCTGCGCTTAAACCGTCTGGAAATACACTATCTTTGGTTAAAAATAAATCCCAATAAACAGAGTTTTTGCCGTTGGCAAGCACGTCTTGAAACTCGGTAGACTCTGCTGACATGTGGTTAACGATTAAGTCGGCCATGATGTCGTATTGTTTGCCAATCTGCTTTACGTCATTCCAATCACCAAGACGTTCATCTACTTTTGCATGGTCTATAGGGTCAAAGCCAGCATCGCTGCCGTCAATCGGATAATAAAAAGGTAACAGATGTACGCCACCAAAGAGATCATGCAGTTCTGTGTCGAGAACCTGTTTGAGTCCTTTTAAGTCTGAGTGCGCTATACGATCTACGTAAGTGATCAGCTGAACATTATTTTTCATGTTGGTGACTCTTAAAGTAAGTATTTAAAAAAACTTAATCGATTAAGTTGTATATTTAACCAATATGAAACATTATTCAAGGGCTTTGTTTAAATATTGAATTCGTTTTCTGTGGGAGAAGACGAATGTGTCGCCATAAATAGACTGTGTGACCACAAAGAAAACATATAACAATAAGGTGGGAAGTATGGTTAACCATATGAAGGATAATGAGAATAGCGGTAATACTAGGATAAGAATACTCACGTATTTAATGTTTTTTATGTTCGCGATGACTTCTGATGCGGTGGGAGTGATTATTCCTGAGCTGATTAACACATTTGATTTATCGATGTCTCAAGCGAGCGCATTTCATTACATGCCAATGCTATTTATCGCATTAAGTGGGCTATTTTTGGGTTTTCTGGCGGATAAGTTAGGCCGAAAAATAACAATTTTAATTGGCTTACTGCTGTTTGCGCTAGCCAGTTTTATGTTCGCATTAGGTGAGTCATTTTATTATTTTCTGTGTTTGTTAGCGTTAGTGGGTATTGCTATTGGGGTGTTCAAAACGGGTGCGCTAGGATTAATTGGTGATATTTCAACAAACTCAAAACAACACTCAAGTACCATGAATACTGTCGAAGGCTTTTTCGGTGTGGGTGCCATGGTCGGCCCGGCGATTGTCAGCTATTTATTGATAACAGGGGTGTCGTGGAAGTATCTGTATTTTGGTGCAGGGGTGTTTTGTTTAATATTATGTTGGTTAGCTTATAAGGCTGAATACCCGCAACTTAAGCGCTCATCTACTCAAGATATTAATCTAGCCAGTACGTTTAGCATGATGAGAAACCCTTATGCATTGGGCTACTCTTTAGCGATTGGGCTTTATGTTGCTACTGAAGTGGCCATTTATGTATGGATGCCGACGCTATTACTCAACTATGAAGGTGAGTTGGCATTAATCGCGACGTATGCATTAACAATCTTTTTCACATTACGGGCACTGGGACGTTTCTTAGGTGGCTGGATCCTCAATCGATATAGTTGGCAGCAAGTGATGTTTTGGTTCAGCCTAGCAATTAGCCTATGTTATTTAGGTGCAATGATGTTTGGCATTTCTGCGGCGGTTATTTTATTGCCTTTATCAGGCTTGTTTATGTCAATGATGTATCCAACATTAAACTCTAAAGGGATCAGTTGTTTCCCTGTTGACCAGCACGGTTCGGTTGCTGGGGTTATTTTATTCTTTACTGCGCTTTCTGCTGCATTAGGTCCATTGTTGATGGGAGTGGTAGGCGACATATTTGGTCATGTTAAATACGGGTTTTATTTAGCAACTGGCTTTGCATTTATGTTGTGCTTATTAGCAGCCTACAATCTGCTTCGTGATCCGTCAGGGCATTTGTTGACCGCTGACGCTAAATAATGAACCTCTGCGATAATAAATATTTAATCTAATAAACATCTACTTAGGCAATTTTTTAATCCTGTTAACGATAATTGAACATAAATTGTACTTGCAATTTACCATTTAGTTGCTAACTTGTAACTTAATCGATTAAGTAGGGGGCTTGAATTTAACTTTAACCTTAACCTTTTGACTCGCTACTGAGCTAGTTTGGGGGCTTAGTTCGATTGATGAATATATTACTGATGTTGTTATGGGGAGATAAGACAACATCAATACACTCTATGTGGGGACATAAAAATGATAATAAGCACATCTAAAAAATTTGTATTGAGTACGCTAGCGGTGATGGTCAGTTCGAGCTTGTGGGCTGCTGAAGCAGATACTGCGGAAACCAAGAAAGACGCCATTGGCCTTGAGCGCATTGTGGTAACGGGTGTAGCCCGTGGTACACGTGTAATGGACTCGAGCGTGTCGGTGAGCAGTGTGTCGCCAGAAGATTTAGCGATTAGCTCACCTCGTTCATCAGCCGAAGCGTTCCGTATTATTCCGGGCATGAAGGTTGAATCGACTGGTGGTGAAGGTAACGCCAACATTGCGGTACGTGGTTTACCTGTTGCCTCTGGTGGAGCTAAATTCTTGCAAATTCAAGAAGATGGCTTACCTATTTTACAGTTTGGTGATATTGCATTTGGTAATGCGGATATTTTCTTACGTATTGATTCTACAACACAAACTATTGAATCAATCCGTGGCGGTTCAGCATCAACAGCTGCCAGTAATGCACCAGGCGGTATTATTAACGTCATCAGTAAAACCGGTACCAGTGATGCTGGCAGTATTTCATCTACTGTGGGTCTAGATTACGATACTTTGCGTACTGATTTTGAATACGGCACCAGCATTAATGACTCGATGCGTTTTCACATCGGTGGCTTTGTGCGCACCGGTGATGGTCCGCGTGACCCTGGTTACACCGCAAACAAGGGTGGCCAAATTAAAGCTAACTTAACCAAAGAGTTTGATTCTGGTTATGTGCGTTTATATGTAAAGCACTTAAATGATAAAAGCATTGGTTATTTGCCGATGCCAATGTATTCCGATGGCAGCTCAATACCTGGATTTGATGCTCAATCTGATACGGTTCATTCAGCTAACATGTTATCAACCCTACGCTTGGATGCTAACGGCAATATTAGCCGTGGTGATATGCGTGATGGTATGAATCCGATTGTTAACTCGGTGGGACTAGAAGCCTCATTTGATTTAGGTGACGATTGGTTAGTAGAAAACCGTTTCCGTATCTCTGATGTTAGCGGTAATTTTATGTCGTTAATGCCAGCAGAAGTGGACAACAGCTCAAGTATTGCTAGCAGTATTGGCGGCGCAGGTTCGACACTTATTTATGCTAACGGCGCTAAAGCAGGTCAAGCATTTGACAGTGATTTAGCCATGCGGGTGCACAGTTTTGATGTGACCATGAATGACTTTGGCTCTATCGTCAATGACATGAAATTAACCAAGACCTTTGACGATTCTAACGTCACTTTTGGTTTTTATACTGCCACTCAAAATATCAATATGACGTGGATGTGGAACTCTTACTTAATGGAAGTGCAAGGTGATAATGCCGCACTTTTAGATGTGGTTGCCGCAGATGGTACATCTTACTCTGATAATGGTTTATATGCTTATGGCGTGCCTTATTGGGGCAATTGTTGCCAACGTAATTACGATTCGGACTACACCATTAAAGCACCGTATATTGCTGCGTCATCTAAGTTTGGCGATTTATCGTTAGACGGTAGCGTGCGCTATGACTCTGGCGATGCCAGTGGTTACTATGCGGGTAATGTGCAATCACAAGTGGACATGAACCGTGATGGGGTGATTTCTCAGCCTGAGTTAAGTGTGTCGTCAATTGATAATGCTAACCCACAGTTAGTGAATTATGACTGGGGATACTTATCTTACTCATTAGGTGCTAACTACCAAGTGTCTGAAGATTTAGCTGCATTTGGTCGTATCAGTCATGGTGGCCGCGCTAATGCTGACCGTTTATTATTTGGTAAGGTGAGTCCTGATGGTTCAGTTTCTGACGAAGACTCAGTGGATGAAGTAGACCAGTACGAAGTGGGTGTGAAGTATCGTTACGATAATATGTCGGTATTTGCGACAGCATTTTACTCTGAAACCGAAGAGCAAAACTTTGAAGCCACGAGCCAAATATTCTTTGACCGTAAATATGAAGCCAAAGGGATTGAGCTAGAAGGTGCTTACTACGTTGGCGATTTCGACTTCCGCGGTAACGTAACCTGGACCGATGCTGAAATTGTTAAAGATGCCCTTAACCCAGGCGTAATCGGCAACACACCACGTCGCCAAGCAGATTTTATTTACTCTCTAATGGGCCGTTATAACTTTGATAAAGGCTCTGTTGGGGTCAATTTGATTGGTACCACTGAGTCTTATGCTCAAGATAACAATGACCTAAGTTTTGATGGTTACACTCAAGTCAATGCGTTTGCGTCGTACCAGCTAACCGATATGTTATCGGTCGCGCTTAACGTCAATAACTTGTTTGATACTGTTGGTATTACCGAAGCAGAAGAAGGTTCGGTACCCGACAACAATATTATTCGTGCCAGAACCATTAACGGTCGTACAACCAGCGCCACGGTTAAGTACGAGTTTTAATCGTTTATTGTCATTGCCTTAGTTGTAATCAGCTAGTTTTAGTCAGCTAGTTGTAGTCATCTTATTTGCAATGGTATTAGTTGCATTAGTTTTAGAAATCCCTGTTAACAAGCCCATGCAAATGGGCTTTTTTTTGGACGTTTTATATGAGTACATTATTGAGTTTTGGTGAAGTATTAATTGATTTACTGCCAGTGGGCCATTCTGGTTTGGTTCACGAGCCTATCCCTGGCGGCGCGCCAGCCAATGTGGCCGTGGGGTACGCAAAATTAGGCGGTAAGAGCCATTTTGCTGGTGGCATTAGTGCTGACCATTATGGCGTGATGTTGCAAGATGCCTTGGCAGCACAAGGTGTGGATGTCAGTTGTTTAACAGTAGTGCCAGATGCTGCTACTGCCACCGTGTTAGTCAGTTTAGATGCTCAAGGGGAACGGTCGTTTAGCTTTAATCGGCAAAACACTGCCGACATGCTATACCGTGAAGCTGATTTTGATGCTATCGATTGGTCTCAAATTGATATTTTTCATCTTTGTTCAAATACATTTACTGAAAAGGCCATTTTCACTGCGAGTCTCTATGGTGCTAAAAAAGCGCATAAAGAACAAACGTTAGTCAGTTTTGATGTCAATTTGCGCTTGTCACTATGGCAAGACACTCGGCTGCTATCAGCTCGAGTGGAGCAATGTTTTGGTTACACACACCTGTTGAAAATGAGTAAAGAAGAAGCACTCTATTTGGCTCTGGAGCGTGGGGTATCATTTGACGATTATTTAGCATTCTGTATTGCGCAAGGGGTGAGGTTAATTTTGGTCACCAATGGTGCTGAGTCCGTTTTATGCCACAGTGCCGAGTTTTCCTTTGAGTTGCCGGTGCCTAAAATTGTGGCCATAGATACTACTGCCGCCGGAGATAGCTTTGTTGCGGGGTTCTTATTTGAACTCGGCCGTGATGAAGGATATTTTACTCCTGGGCCTTTAGTACAAAAATTGCTTAATCGAGTGAACGTTCAAACTGCTGCCGAGTTTGCGATTAAGTGTGGTGCGATAACGTGTACGACAAAAGGCGCTTTTCCTGCGCTGCCCGTTTTGGAACAAGTGCAATCGTGAATCAAATTTGTGTAAATGAGTTATTTCGCAATAAAAAAGAGGTCACCTTAGGTGACCTCTTTTTTTGTTATCACTGAATCAATAACGTGGTTAATCGTGCGTTATGGCCGATTCGGCGAGCTCGGTTTTATTTTTCCCACGTTTTGCTAGGGCATAATAAAACAGTGGCGTTAAGATAAGGCCAAAAATAGTCACCCCAATCATGCCTGAGAATACTGCAACACCCATTGCTTGACGCATTTCTGAACCAGGTCCGCTAGAAAACACCATCGGTACCACACCCATAATGAAGGCTATCGAGGTCATTAAAATAGGCCGTAAACGTAAGCGACCGGCTTCAAGTATGGCCTCTAATGGTTCCATGCCATCATCTTGTAACTCTTTAGCAAACTCAACAATTAGAATGGCATTTTTGGTTGCCAGCCCCACCAGTACAATTAACCCAATCTGGGTAAAGATATTGTTATCTCCACCGTAAATTAGTACCCCTGTTAATGCCGATAACAGCGTCATTGGGATAATCAGAATAATGGCTATTGGTAAGCTTAAACTTTCATATTGCGCGGCTAATACCATAAACACTAACAAGATAATTAATGGGTAAATATAGGCGCCCGCATTGCCTGCCAAAATTTGTTGGTAGGTGATCTCAGTCCACTCGTAGGTCATACCGTTAGGTAAGGTTTCAGCTAAAATCTTTTCAATTGCAGCTTGCGCCTCACCGCTACTAAATCCAGGTGCAGCACCACCATTTAATTCCGCAGTGGTAAAACCGTTGTAATGCATGACTCGGTCTGGACCAGATGAATTGGTGACATTAATAAATGAACCAATAGGCACCATTTCACCTTGGTTGTTACGTACTTTTAGTTGGGCGATTTGTTCAGGGGTTTGTCTAAACTGCTCATCTGCTTGTACGTTCACTTGATAAGTTCGGCCAAACTGGTTGAAGTCGTTGGCGTAAACCGAACCCATATAACCCTGCAGGGTGGAGAACAATTCGTCTAACGACACCGATTGCTGCTTGGCTTTAGTACGATCGATGTTTACTTCAAGTTGTGGCACATTGACTTGATAACTCGAGAATACTCCCGCTAGCTCTGGCGTTGCCCATGCTTTTTGCATCACTTGCATGGTCACTTTATACAACTCTTCGTAACCGTAGTTAGCACGATCTTGAATTTGTAGTCTAAAGCCACCAATGGTGCCTAAGCCTTGCACTGGCGGTGGCGGGAAAATCGCAATAAATGCGCCATTAATCGAGGCGAATTTTTGATTTAACGCGGCAGCAATAGCACCTGCTGATAATGATGGATCTTTGCGATCGGCAAAGTCATCCAGCGGGGTAAACAAAATGGCGCTGTTAGTACTATTGGTAAAGCCATTAATGCTTAAACCTGGGAAGGCTACAGCATGGGCGACACCAGGTTGCTCAAGTGCAATACGTGACATTTCTTTCACGATAGCTTCAGTGCGATCTAATGATGCAGCATCAGGTAGTTGGGCAAAGGCAATAAGATATTGTTTATCTTGGCCAGGCACATAACCTGTTGGGGTATTGGCAAACTGTAAGCCTGTTAGGCCGACTAAACCGATATACAAAATACCAATGACAGCACCAAAACGAATGATTTTCTTCACTAACCAGCCGTAACCGTTAGACATACGCGCAAACATGCGGTTAAACGGATTAAATAACCAGCCTCCGAGCAGTTTATCCATACCACGGGTCAGCATATCTTTTTTCTCGTGATGACCTTTAAGCAATAATGCCGATAAAGCAGGGCTAAGGGTTAACGAGTTAATTGCCGAAATAAAAGTGGAGATGGTAATGGTTAGCGCGAACTGCTTATAAAATTGCCCGGTTAAGCCAGACATAAATGCCGTTGGAATAAATACCGCCGCCAGTACCAAGGTGGTGGCAATAATCGGACCGGTCACTTCTTTCATTGCCTTTTGAGTGGCAGCAACGGGCGATAATCCGTCTGAGATATTTCGCTCAACGTTTTCAACCACAACAATCGCATCATCGACCACGATACCAATCGCGAGCACTAAGCCAAACAGTGATAAGGCATTCAGCGAAAAGCCCATTAGGTGCATAAAGGCGAATGTACCCACAAGTGATACTGGAACCGCCACTAATGGAATAATGGATGCGCGCCACGTTTGTAAAAACAGCACTACCACTAATACAACCAGCAATAATGCTTCAACCAGTGTTTGTACCACAGCTTTAATTGAGCCACGCACGAACACGGTTGGATCGTAGACGATGTCGTAGGTTAAGCCTTCTGGAAATGACTTAGACAACTCAGCCATTTTAGAACGGACATCATCAGATATTTGAATCGCGTTAGAGCCCGAGGCCTGGAACACAGGTAATGCAGCCGCGTCTTTATTGTCTAACATTGAGCGTAGGGCGTAAGTCGATGCACCTAATTCAACCCGGGCAACATCTTTTAAACGAGTGATCTGACCTTGATCACCCACTTTAACAATAATGTCTTCGAACTCTTCAACGTTGGATAAACGGCCTTTAACGTTAATCAGTAATTGGAAATCACTGTCGCCGCTAGGCTGCGCGCCTAAACTGCCGGCTGCGGCTTGTTGGTTTTGCTCACGAATAGCGGCAACAATATTGCTCGGTGATAATCCGATTGCCGCTACTTTGTTAGGGTCTAGCCACACACGCATGCTGTAGTCGCCAGCGCCAAACACACGTACAGCACCCACACCGGTAATACGGGCTAATTCATCTTTTACTTTTAATACAGCATAGTTAGACAGATACAACATGTCATAACGATCGTCGGGCGAGGTTAAATGAACCACCATGGTTAAGCTAGGTGATGACTTTTCGGTGACTATGCCTAAGCGTTGTACTTCTTCTGGTAAACGAGGTTTTGCTCGTTCGACCCGGCTTTGGACTTGGGTTTGAGCTAAATCAACATCAGTACCAATCGCAAAGGTGATGGTTAGCGTCATGCGCCCATCAGACGTGGCTTGCGAAGACATGTACAACATGTTTTCTACGCCGTTAATCTCTTGCTCTAGCGGTGATGCAACGGTTTCAGCAATGATTTTAGGGTTAGCACCTGGGTAGTTTGCCGTAACAACTACCGTTGGCGGCACCACTTCAGGGTATTCGGTAATGGGTAATTGCCATACTGCTAGCGCGCCTGAAATAAAGAACAGCAGCGACAGAACAGCGGCAAAAATTGGTCTTTTAATAAAGAATTGAGACAACATTATGTGGTTTCCTTAACCCTGACTTGCGTCATCAGCAACACTTGCTGTTAATGGCTGGTTATCGAGGAGGCGTTGTGCTTGATGTAATGCTTCTAATTTGTCGCTATCGGCCATGTCGGTGAGATTTGGCTCAATAGTGACGTTAGGGCGTACTTTCTGCAGACTGTTTACCACGATGGTATCGTTAGGGGATAAACCGGCAGTAATAATACGTAAACCGTGAAGCTTCTCACCTAGGCTAACGCTACGATACTCAAGGATGTTTTTGTCATTTACTACCAGAACAAACTTGTTATTTAAGTCAGTAAAAATGGCTTTGTCGTCAATTAAAATGCTGTCGTATGACTCGCTACCCGCAATGCTGATGCGGGCAAATAAGCCGGGTAATAATTGATTATCTTGGTTGGCAAAGTTTGCTCGAACGCGGATAGTACCTGTTTGTTGATCAACCGAATTATCGACAAAGTCGATCACACCCTGGTGGTTAAAACTGGTTTCATTTGCCAGAGCCATCACCACAGCATTGTTGCCCAAACGTGGATTTTGACGTTTGTTCTCGAACGATAACGCGGAATATTTTAAATACGTTTGCTCATCGATATCAAAATAAGCGTACATATGCGACGTAGAGACTAAGCTGGTGAGATGCGTTTGTCCTGCGGTGACATAATTACCTGCCGTTTCGTTGGCATACGACACTCGACCAGTGATTGGGGCGGTAACATGGGTATATTCAACGTTAAGTTGGGCGCTAGTTAATGCTGCTTTAACTGATGCTACAGCAGCGGCAGTTTGATGCATATTAGAGCGACGAGTATCAATGAGCTCTTCTGAAACCGCTTTTTGATGGAACAGCTTATTGGCTCGTTCATAGTCATTTTCAGCAAGTTGGTTAGCTGATATCGCACTGGTTAATTCTGCTTTAAGGCGTTCATATTCAGCCGTAAATACACTCGAGTCGATGGTAAATAACACATCGCCTTTTTGCACTAGCGCGCCTTCTTTAAAGTTAATCGATTCAATATAACCTGACACGCGAGGTACCAAAGTAACCTTTTCTGGTGCTTGTAAGCGTCCAGTAAATTGATCCCATTCAGTAATGCGTTCATAAAGTACGTTGGCAACATCCACCTTAGGCGCTGCGGGTGTATTCGCTTGTTGTGCTGGTTGCTTTCCGCACGCCACTAATAGCAATGCCGTTAGGCTTACTAACAAAGTGATTTTAATTGATTTTAACGTCTTCATGGTGCTGTCCTCTAATCCATAGCATTTACGTTATTTAACAAGCTATTGGGTGCGTTACTTTTGTCTTTGGCTATGTTTTTATACCAATCGGTACAAATTGTTCTGTACCGCATGGTAATATATAGATTAAAATACAACTGTCAATTAGTTTTGTACCGATTGGTATTAAATTATTATGACAAGGTGATTAATAATCAGCATGATGAAATAGCTTCACGGCATATAACGTGGAGAGTGACGATGAAATAGCGTTAATCAATACTTGAAAAAGATGAAAAAAAGCGCTTAATCTGCTTATTATTAACCCTTTCTATGATTTAGCGTTGTGCTAAGATGTACGAATTATCTATCGTAAATTAGTCAGTTAACGTGATGATAAATAATGATTCGTTAATATAAGAGGTACTATTGATGACAATAACTAAAGCAGCTTGCGTCGGCCGCCCTCGTGGGTTTGATATCGACTTTGCATTAGAGCAAGCGCTACATGTTTTTTGGCGTAATGGCTATGAAGGTACCTCTATAAGCGAATTAACTGAGGTGATGGGAATTAAAAAACCCAGCCTATATGCTGCATTTGGTAATAAAGAGCAGTTGTTCTTAAAAGCCATTGAACTTTATGAAAATCGCCCAGATTCACTATTTAATACCGCCTTTAAACATGAGCATATTGCCGATGTTATTCGAGCTTTATTAGTGGGCGCAGCAGCGCAGTTCACCGATTGTAGCCACCCGCAAGGTTGTGCGCTAATCAATAGTGCGTTGTCATGCAATGAAGCAAGCGAAGGGATTAAAGAAGCGGTTCATCTGCTGCAAACTAAACATCAATCTGAATTAATTGATCAGTTTGCTGAGGCTAAACAAAGAGGCGAATTAGCTGATGATTGTCAGCCGAAAGTGTTAGCAACCTTGATCGTGACATTGTTTAAAGGCATGTCTATCCAAGCTGCTGATGGCGCGACACATGATGATTTACGCCATGTTGCTGAAATGGCAGTTACGGGAATTTTAGCCCAACATGTCATAGGGTATTCAGCCGTGAAATAAGCGTCTTTAAAAGACGCTGTCTGACAGTGTTTTTATAACAGGAAGCGTCATCTTTTTTTATTGATGTTAGCGGCCAAGTTCAAACCAAACCAATTTATGTCTAGCTTATACAATTAACAGCCTGTGGTGGTTAGGGCATAAACTATTGGATCGGCCGGCTTAGTGCCATCGACAAAGTAACGCAAGCTGCAGTTGCCATTAATGTCATATCCCTTAGGGAAAATATACACGTTACCTCCTGACACATCAAAGAGTCCCCAGTCAGCGGTAATAGTATCATTTGCATTCGTCATCACTTCAAAAGAACCGTCAATCGACACCGCGACATTTGCACTCAGAGAGGTTATGTACCCCACAGTAGTACTAATCGTTGTGCCGTTGACCGTCACTGAACCGGGGTCTAGCTTTTCTTGACCCGACAATACCGCTTTTGAATAAACCAAGGTATTGGCTGACTTTAATGCCCCCTGGAATCCCTTCAAACTGGCAATAAGCGCATCACTTTTCAGATTAATAAACTTAGGCGCTGCAACTACGGCTAAAATGCCTAAAATAATAATGACTACCACCAATTCAATAAGGGTGAAACCCGCGCTGTTTGCTTGTATGCATAGAACTCACTCACTTTATGTTGTTACGCTATACCGATTGTTATTAGGTAATACATTATGACGAATCTAATGGTATTCATCGCTTATCGCTGGGCATATTAAATAGCTGCCAAACCAAAACATTAACCCGTATTACTCAGTTCAATTATTTCAGTATGAATACCCCACAGACAGAAGTCATTGTTTGCCTTGGTCAATGGAATCCTAAATCGGTGATCTATCTATCAGTTTAACATTTTGTGAATGTCGATTTTTTTGGTAGATTGTCGGCATATATTTGCATTACTGCTTTTACCCCACATAAGGGAAAGATAACCATGAGCAAAGCTAAAATAGGCATCGTTACCGTTAGCGATCGTGCCAGTGCTGGCATATATGAAGATCTGTCTGGTAAGGCGATTATTGATGTATTGAATGAGTATTTAACCTCTGAATGGGAACCTGTTTATAAGGTGATCCCCGATGAGCGTGACGTTATTGAAGCCACATTGATTGATTTAGCTGATAATCAAGACTGCTGTTTAATCGTGACCACTGGTGGCACGGGGCCGGCCAAACGCGACGTAACGCCAGAAGCTACCGAAGCAGTGTGCGATAGAATGATGCCTGGTTTTGGTGAACTAATGCGCGCCGAATCATTAAAGTTTGTACCAACCGCTATTTTGTCTCGTCAAACAGCGGGTCTTCGTGCCGACTCGTTGATTGTTAACCTACCCGGTAAACCTAAGTCTATCCGTGAATGTTTAGACGCTGTATTCCCTGCAATTCCTTATTGCATCGATTTAATGGACGGACCGTTTTTAGTCTGTGATGAAGCGGTGATAAAGCCGTTTAGACCTAAAGCGAAGTAACTGTGACTGAGCAGTTGCTAGAGAATAAATAACTGCAAAGTCAGTATTTAATAAATAATGCCGTCCAGCTGTGACGGCATTTTTATGATTCCATATCGACGAAAATTTATAGCGGCCCCCATAACAGATTCGGTGTTACAAATGTTTAAACTGCTGCTTTAAATCAAAATCACTGTCAGTTACTAACTTCTCTAATACTTGTATCCGTTCAATCAATGCTTGGTTTTGGGCCTGTAGATCGCTAACACAGCCCGTGTCAGTTTGCTGCTTATGCTTCATATAATACTTAAACATTTCAGATGCAGTGGTGCCAACCACAATAATGAAGACCAACGCGATAATGGCGATATCATTTTCCATAATGACTCCTTATTAATGCTCTTTTGTTAATAGATTTTTGACTTTCTTATCTGACTTACTCTTATTAAAAGCGCTAGCTAATCTCTCTTGCTAATTACCTCAGCCTTATCTCTACTCGTTAAGGCTGAGGCTCGTCGTTATAAGCTAACGGTTATAAACCAAAGACGACTTTTTCACTTTTAAGCGACTTTTCTAAGCCCGCGGCTAATGCAATGGCAATGATCAGTGTGGTCACAGATGAAATAATTAATTGCATCATTGGAATCTCACGACCTTTAATAAAGTCCATTAATGCTTGTTGCTGGCCAGATACGGGTAACCACTGCAATACGTCTGGGGCGATGTTGTAACTGGCCGCCATTGACAGTGCTAGTGGTACAAATAACACCATGGTTAAGTATGATTGCGCCTCTTTAAAGGTTTTAGCCATAAACGATACATACAGTTGTAAGGTTGCGGCCATCAAGGCGACTGGAATGCCCACAAGGAACATTAAGCCCATAAAGTCTGGAGTGATATTGACGGTAAAGCCAATTTCTTGCCACGGTACAAAGGGGTAAGCCACTTTTGATACCAGTAAAATCAAGATTAAGCCGAGCAAAGCAAAACAGGTTACGGCAATAATTTTACCGATGACTAATTCGCGGGTGCTCATTGGGTGGCTTAACAATAGTGCTAGTGAGTTACGCTCACGCTCACCCGCACTGGTGTCGATCGCGAGGTTCATACCGGAAATAAATACCGAGTACATCATGGTGAAAATAGCGATACCTAAAATCATCCCACCTTTAGAGTCTGGTGTGGCTTTGTCTTCGATATTGACCTTTAATGGCTGAGTTATCCGGGGATTAATACCGCGGGCAATTAAGCGAATGCTGCCCATTTCTGCACTATATGCTTGCAGTTGACGCTCTAGTCGACGAATTGATTTTTGCAGCTTCTCATCTGAATTGTCGGCTATTAATATCACTTCAGCTTGTTTAGCTTTGGCCATATTGGCGGCGTAATCGTCACTAATGGTTAAGATGATTTTATTCGCTTGTTCATCTTCACCGTGGTTAATGCCGTTATTACTTAAGTAGCGCACTAAATCTGGAGCGTTATCGGCATTGTTGATATTGATGTTTAAATCTTCTGGACTAGACAGCTGGCCAATTAACACCATAAACATGCCGCACATAATCAGCGGCGTACCAATGGCATAATATAAACCTGCCATAACCGATCGTTTATCTCGTGCGGCGTCGATGAGTTCTTTGCGCACCATTGCGAGTATCATTTTCATTATGCTGCAATCCCTTCGTCGGTACCGATAAGTTCGATAAATGCATCTTCTAGTGAGTCTTTACCTGTTTGCTGACACAGTTCGTCAGGGCTACCGATGGCAACCACTTTTCCATTAGCCATCACGATAACGCGATCACACAAGGCGGCGACTTCTTGCATCACGTGGCTTGAAAACAGCACGCAATGACCTTGGTCTTTGAGCTGCAATAAAATATCGCGCAACAAACGGGTACTCATTACATCAAGCCCGCGAGTAGGTTCGTCTAAAATGATGTTACTTGGCTTATGAACAATGGCTTGTGCTAATGCCGTTTTCATCCGCTGACCTTGAGAAAAACCTTTGCAGCGACGGTCACAAATGTCTTCCAGCTTGAGTTGTGCAATCACATCAGCGGTGGCTTTTTTAGCTTGTTTGCGCGACATACCGCTGAGTTCGGCAAAGAAGCTAATGTATTCACGCGGACTAAGGCGTTCATATAAACCAAAAGGGTCGGGGAATAAGCCTAACTGCTTTTTGGCGCCAATTGGATCAACTGCAACATCTATGTTATCAACGGTAGCTGTGCCTGAGTCTGGCTTAAGTAAACCAAATAAGGTGCGTAAACAGGTGGTTTTACCGGCACCATTTGGGCCAAGTAAACCGGTAATTTGGCCATTCTCAGCGCTAAAGCTTAAGTTATCTAAGGCCTGCACATCGCCAATTTTTTTGGTTAAGTTTGCAACAGTAATCATGACTATTCCTTATCCGCAGCGGTATTCGCTGGCGCTGTTGTTTCTATGTCAGTGGGCGTGTCGATAACCGGTAGCGCTTCAACGGTATTGGCATTAAGGTAAAAGCTACGACGGACATCTTTTTGTAAGCATTCACCGTTGATGTCTTTTACTGAACCTTGGTCAACTAACTGGGCGACGAGGTCATTGCCACAGCTTTGGCCTGCCACGCCATGGGTTGCGTAAGGTGCAATGAAGTGCTTTGATTTTGTCAGTTTTTCTTGTGCCATTGCGCCCCAGTTTGGCGGTGTTGCCGGGTCGAGTTCGCCAGATAACAGTAAGGTGGGTATATCACTGAGAATTGGCTCACTAAAGTTGTCATCTACTTGTGGTATCGGCCAGGCTTGGCAGGTTTTTTCTAATCCTTCTAACATATTACCGCTGATGTACGACTCTTTTGCATCTTTACGCATTTGATCAGTAATGCGGTGAATGTCTTCGCCACACACCACGGATGCATGCATGCCCATGGCAATACCTGTGCTGTCAGCTGTTAAAGCGTAAATACCTAATATTGGTTGGTAATTACCTTGTGACGCTTGATGAATAGCATGCGGGATAAGTGCACGGATGTTTGCCATGTACATCGCCATTCTAATAGCGCCGCTAAACTTGCCGCGGGTGAGTAAAAACTCGCTGAGTTCATCTGTTTGTGGGTCACGTACTTGTTGGCTTATCGGAGCGGTGGCGAGCAGTTGGTCGACTTTATTGTATTCGTCAGCCAAGTCAGGAAATTGTTGCTGGCAAGCAGGAGTACTTATACAGTCGCGCCATAATACATTTAAACCACGTTCTATTGAGTCACCAATCGCCACGACACTTTGTTGCATTGGCACCACGCCATCCAGTGTCACGGTTAATAAGGCTTCTGGGTAATGGCGCATATAAAGCTGTGCCATACGTGTTCCGTAGGAAATACCGTATAAATGCAGTTTTTGGTAATCCAAATATTCGCGTACTGCTTCGAAGTCTGTTAACGCGGTATTACTACCGTATTGGCTTACATCGGCATCAATTTGACCTAGGCATTTTTCTGTCATGGCAATGATATCAAGATCGTCATCATTCATACTGAGTAATTCAGTGGTGTCATCGTCGCAAGATAAAATGTTCGATTTACCGGTACCACGCTGATCAATCAGTAAAATATCGCGTTGCTGACGAACTTTGGTCAACATGCGATTAAAGAAAGCGGCATTTTCAATGGCTGACTGGCCTGGTCCGCCTGCGATTGCCAGTAATGCTTCATTTGGGTGAGTGTTTTTAATTGCTGGCAAAATAGCAAAATGAATGTCGATTTGCTTACCGTCAGGTAGTTGAGGGTTTTCTGAGACAGTTATTTTACCGCACTGTAATTGCTCGTCTAAACCGTCTAAGTAACAAGCACTGGTTTTAGCGGGTACAGCCACATTGGTTTGCGATGAGTCAGCATGACTATTGTTGGCGAGTAAAATAGCAATAGCGACCGCGAGCCATCGGCTAGTACGTGTTGCCGATTGGCATAACCCAGAGCGGGTTGACCGCTTGGCTAAGACTGTGTTGATAAACTTCCTGTTGATCATCGGAACGTTTCCTTTTTGCATTTCATGACGATTATGATACCTTAGCACTTAGTGTATGAGTGTATCAATGTATTAATACAGTTGTTAAAGGCTAATGTTAGAATTAATAAATGTCAACCCCAGCAGTGGTGAACCCATCTATCGACAGTTGCACGATCAAATCGTGCGCTTAATTGTCGGCGGGCAATTGCACCCTGAAGATGTTCTGCCTTCGGTGCGCCAACTTGCCGAGCATTTAGCGGTAAACCCGATGACGGTATCACGTGCTATGCAGCAACTTGTCGACCAAGGTTGGGTTGAGCGCCGTCGTGGTCAGCCGTCACGCGTAGCTGCTAGAACTGCGGCCAATAATGATTCAGGCAGCAGTTTGTTGGCACCACAATTAACTGCATTAGTTGAGCAGGCACGGCAGCTAGGGGTCGATTATGACCAGTTACAAGTATTGTTGGAACAATTTTGGAATAAAGAATAGCCACAGTTGAGCTAATTTTTAAGGACATTATCTAGGAAGTCGAAAATGGAATCCGAACAACAGCCCGTTTTACGCTTTAATCATGTGAGCAAAACCTTTGCTGCAAAACACAAGTCTGCAGCAGGTCATGCGGTGTTGGTCGATCTATCGATGACACTCTATCCAGGTATGGTGGTCGGGTTATTAGGCCAAAATGGTGCGGGTAAATCGACGTTAATGCGTTGTGCATTAGGCATTGTGGGCATCGAACAAGGTGATATTTCAACCCTTGGCGAACCGCCTAGCGCTTTATCTATTCAAGCAAAAGAACGTATTGGTTACGTACCCCAGCAGCCTTTTGGTTATGAAGGCTTTACCATTGATAAAGCATTGGAGTTGCACCGTAGCTTCTATCCAAACTGGGATATGACACTCGAGCAAGATTGGCTTAAACGTTTTGATTTAGATGTTACGCAAGCGGTGCAAAAATTATCAGTGGGCCAGCGTCAATCATTAGCATTGATAATGGCTATGGCGTATCGGCCAACCTTATTATTACTCGACGAACCCGTTGCCAGCTTAGATCCCATTGCCAGGCGTCAGTTTATGAGCGACTTGTTCGATCTCGCGCTCGATTCAGGTTCTGCAGTGTTATTTTCATCGCATATCACCTCAGATTTAGAACGCGTTGCCAGCCATGTTGCCCTGATTAAAAAAGGCCAACTGATACTGTTTAAAGAAATCGACGCCTTGCGTGAAGAGGTTAAATTACTCAACTTAGCTGACAATGTGCAGTTACCGTCACATTATAAAATACTGAGCCAAACCGGACAAAGTGTGCTGGTGGATACTCAAGGTAACCCATCGAATATTGCGGGTGTGCAGAGTGAAAAATCACTCAACCTAGAACAGTTATTTATGGAGCTGCATCGATGAATCAGTCGCTGCAAAACAGTCAACTTTCAGCATGGCGTAAACCTTACCGTGGCATGCTGCGGTTGTGGTTGTTTGACTTAGGCAGTGTCAGTTTTATTGGTACCGCAGGATTAGGCCTAGTGTTAGGGCTGCTGTGTTTTATCAGCGGTAAAACCGAGGTTGTTAGCCTCGTTTTTTCCATGGCAACACTGTCTACTGCTGCGGCAATTGCTTGGCAGTTAAATCGCTTAGCAGCAGCTGAGATGACCGGTCTAATACCTCGTTATCAAAAGCACGTGCTCATACAGGCGGCGACCATCGCAGTCGGTATGTTATTGATACAACTATTCGCCTGTATTGGTTTTGCTGCTTACGATGTCATCCCCAGACTACTGCTAGCCATTGTGGTCAGTTTGCTATTTGTATGGGCCTGTTTATGGCGCAGTAACAGTTTTCATTTATCGTTTTTATTATTCATAACAGTGCCATTTTTAGATAAATTAGCGCTCACGATACCGACGTGGATGATGCTAATACTGATTGCTGGGCTATTGTCTTGGGTGATCCATTTATGTCGCCAACTTAGCTGGAATAACGAGGCGCGTGTGGTGTACCTCAACGCCGTGCAAATGGGCTGGATGTGGCTGCCGAGCATAAAAGGATTCACCTGGATTACTCGTGTTGAGCGGTTGTTTCATCCGATGAACTTTTTTATCGGCCCAGTGCTAACGATGATGCTGCTTTGTTTACCGTTGATCACCCTTGGTTTAATACTGCTGTCGTGGCTATTTGATATTGATGTACCAGTATTATTTTTATTGGTGCAATTTACCGTGATCAGTTGTGCCATTGTTCATTGGAGCCGAATTCAGCGTTGGCGCGCGGCAGAAACGCTGTTTTTATTGCCTTGTTATAGCGGCTTGAGTGGATTGCGCGATGCATTTTACCGCAGCCAGTATCGTTTCATCGCTGTGCTAGTGGCTATGGTCAGCGTGCTAGGTTTTACCAATAGCTTGATTGATCCTCAATACGGTGGGCTTTTTGTACTGCATTTAGGCCTAAGTACTTTTTGGGGCTGTGCAATTATGCTGGGAATGGGTGCGGCAAGCCGTAATAGCCTGCAAGCCACAGCCGCAATGCTAATAGTGTTACTCCATTCGATATTGGTGTCGTTGAGCTTTGCAGCAGTGCGTGACGGTGACAGCTTATGGGTATGGTTGCTTATTGATGTACCGCTAATTATTGTTGGTGTTGGCGCATTAATTTGGGGTAAAAAACGTTTGTGGCAACATGGCGTTTTGGCCCCGTAAATCATCGAGCATAACTGACAAACGTGACCGTAAGCTCAAAAATAGAGCAAAAGCTCTTATGGTTTTTAGCGACTTCAGGTAGAATGCAAAAAGCGGAACACTTGTAAGCTAAAAGGCCACTATCATATGTCATTAGATCAATACCACGTAGTTCGACTCCTGCAACAGCAAGGTCAGTCATTAGGCAATAACATTGCCCTTGAAGGCTTTGACATGCCAGCTCCTTGGCATACCGTGACATGGGGCGCATTTGATACGGTTACAGACTCAGTCGCACAGTTGTTAATTGAGTTTGGCTTACAAGTGCAAGACAAAGTGGTGATTTTAGCGCAAAACTGTCCACAGTGGACCTGTGCAGATATTGGCGCCCTTAAGGCTCGTAATGTTGTGGTACCGGTATATCCAACCAGCACCATAGAGCAAGCGGTATTCATTGTTAACGACTCTCAAGCTAAATTAATTTTTGCGGGTAACCAACAGCAATACGACATGGCTTGCACAGTGGCAGCCCAAGCTGAGTGCGTGCAACACATTGTAGTCTTTGATGCTAACGTTACCCTTAATGCCGATAATCATGTGTATTTTGATCAGATATTAGCGGCGCAATTTAATCCGCTGATTACCAATGAGCTCAATACTAGACTCGCCAATAGCAACCTAGACGACTTATTCACGCTTATTTATACCTCTGGCACCACCGGCAATCCTAAAGGTGTAATGCTCGACTACCGTAATTTTGCCTCGATGATTAACCAGCATGACAGTGAGTTGCCATTTACTGCGGGTGATGTGTCGTTGGCATTTTTACCGCTGAGCCATGTGTTCGAGCGTGGTTGGAGTATGTATGTATTATGTCGTGGCGGCCACAATGTGTATTTAAACGACACTAATCGCATTAAAGAAGCCCTTATTGCGGTTAAACCACATACCTTGTGTGCCGTGCCGCGATTTTTAGAAAAAATTTACAGCGCAGTGCACGATAAAGTCGGCCAAGCGCCTAAAGCGAGACAAACATTATTTGCTTGGGCGATGCGAGTAGGTAAACGCCAATTTGAAGTTAGCCAAGGTCGTACTTCAGGAAGTTTGTGGTTAAGTGCACAGTGGAGGCTGGCTAACAAGCTGGTTTACAGCAAGTTACAGCAAGTGTTGGGTGGCCGGTTAAAGTTCATGCCCGTGGGCGGTGCCGCGCTCGATATTAATGTGGCCAGCTTTTTTCACAGTATAGGTGTACCGGTATTGTGTGGTTATGGCATGACAGAAACCTGCGCTACGGTAACCTGTAATACTTTAGATAATCGTGTACCAGGTTCAAACGGTAAGCCGCTAGAGGCTATGCAAATCAAGCTTGGCAACGACGATGAAATCTTAGTGCGTGGCGACACTGTGATGCGCGGTTATTACAACCGCCCACAAGATACCGCAGACGCCTTTGAAGACGGTTGGTTAAAAACGGGTGATGCAGGACGTATCGATGAGCAAGGTAACTTGTATATTACCGATCGCATTAAAGAGTTAATGAAAACTTCAAACGGTAAATACATTGCACCACAGCGGGTTGAAGGTAAGGTAGCTTGTTGCCCGTTTATCGAACAAGTCGCCATAGTTGCCGATGCACGCAATTATGTATCAGCCCTAATCGTGCCAGCATTTGAAGCATTAAATACTTGGGCTAAAGCGCAAGGTATTCATGTTGAAAACCCAATTGAGTTGTTACGTCACTCACAAGTGGTGGCTCATTTCGAGCAGCGATTAATCGAGTTGCAACATGAGTTAGCTGGGTTTGAAAAAATCAAAAAATTCACCTTATTACATGAAGCATTTTCGATGGAATCTGGACTCATTACGCCGACATTAAAGCTACGTCGTAAAATGATTTACAGCAAATATCACAGTGAAATTAATGCCATGTATGGCAAGTAATTAACCATCAATCTTTATACCAAAGGACGCATTAGCGTCCTTTTTCGTAATACTTAGTGATAATTGCCTGTATTTTCAGTAGCGGTACAATACTCCATTTTAAAATTAGGCAACATAGAGGGAACTATGGAAATTATCACGGTAAATGGAAAGCCTGTTTTTAGATCTAGCACTCAGTCGTTTTATGACAATCAATTTAGCCAAAAAGTGCTAGCTAGTGGTATTTTTGAAGGGATGAGTGGTAAATGATCAACAATCCACAGAGTGAAGATGTTGCTGTTGGGATATTTCCGCCCTTGTTGTCATTTATAACCTTTTTAATTGCTTCTGTGCTGATGACTATATCATTCGGAGTCGGGGCATCTGTTACATTGAATTTTTATTTTGACCCTTCACCAGAAGCGATTTTAGGCGTGTTAGCCGTTTTATCTATCATTTTTTTCTTGGTGAATTACCAAGTTATTCTAGGTTCATTTTTTGCCGTCAAGGTTCTAAAGCTATTCCAATATGCTCTCTTAGTTTTACTGATCCCTATTGTGATAATAGAAGACTTTTCCGTGGAATTATTTATTGTTAAATTGGTTTCAGCAGTTTTAGCGATGAGCTCAATTTTTATTTTAGACAGTAAAAAATATCGAATTTTTGTTCAACATCGATTAAATAGTGTTAAAGACTATAAATCTGTTCTTGCGGAGATAGCTGCTGAAGAAGGCGCTAAATATTAAAACCGCTCTTCGTTGATTAAACTCACTTGTAGATCTGTTTTATTGGTCAAAAAGTGTAATCAGTCCTTGGTCATTACCCGTCTTAATTTACCTGGTGCTTCAGGTAAATTAATAAAATCTATGGCTCGAAAAGGCAACATAAAAAAATATACAGGTAAACAAATTACCCATGCATTTCGTTTACATTTAATGGATGCCGTTGGAGCTTCAATGAGCGTTTCTGGTAGCGCATTCAATGGAACAATTGGAACAATTGCTATTGGTATATATGAGGAGCTCGCTGATTAATGAAAAGACAAACTAAACTGAAAAGTGATGACGATATTGTCGGATTATTTCCACCTATGAAGTCTATAGCGGCTTTTTTAGCTGCGACACTATTCATGATGCTTGCCATATCGCTTTTAAATTTTCTCATTTTAGAGTTTTATTTTGGTATAGTTGATATAGGGAGCGAACTTCTGTTTTTATATTTTGCGGCATTAGTAATTATTTTCAGTGGCTTCAATTATGCAATTGTTAGAGGATCTTTCTTTGCTGTAAAAGTCTTAAAATGGTATTTCTGTATTTTATTTATTATATTTTTGCCGACAGTGTTTTTAATAGCAGAACAGGCAACATTTATTTATGCATATCTGTTAGCCGTTATTGTTTTGTTCATGTCACTTTACCTGTTACAGAGTAAATATTATCAAATTTTTGTTGAGTATCAATTTGATGCCTTAGAAGATATCAAAGAGGTTCGTGCTGAAATAGCGGCTGAAGTTGCTGCAGACAAAGCTAAACATGGAAATAAGTTCTAGTTGTTTGGCTTCAGAGTGACAATATTTTAAGCCGAGATTTGATGACATTTGTGCCTGTTTAGTTGATTTTGGCCATCATAGATGAGTACGATACCCAACCGAAAAAATAATTTTATTTAATTTTTTAGATGGTTACTGTTTGCTCCTCTAACATACCCCCATAATTCCTTCGCAATACAGACTTTTTTAATGACCTCGAGTGAGATGTGTCGTTAGAATGGGCTAATGACATTTGTTCATCGAGCAAAACGTCAATGGACTCAAAATAATAATAAAGGATTCTTTGTGACAGATACTCAATTTAGCATGACCCTCAAACCGCGCTTTTGTGAAACCGATGCGTTAGGACACATTAATAACACGGTTATCCCAGTGTGGTTTGAAGCGGCTCGTGAGCCAATTTTTGAAATCGTAAATCCAGGGCAAGATTTAACCAAGTGGAACATGATCATTGCTGGTTTTACTATCGCCTTTACTGCACCAACGTATTATGGCGAAGAAGTTATCGTTAAAACGCACATTAGTCGTTTAGGCAATAGCAGCTTTGATATATTACAAAGCTGTTGGCAGCACGGTAAAAAAACCGCTGAAGCGACCACCACTATGGTGCATTACAATTACCAAACTGAAAAAAGCGAGCCACTTGCAGATTTTGTACGTCAGCAATTGGCTGCATTAACTGGCACAGCTTAGGACTAACACAAAAGAAGCGATTAACGTAAAAACTTGGCTACGTAACTGCAACTGGCGCTGATGTTAAGTTTTTCTGCTTTCGCCCAAGCCAGTCCTGTACGAACCAATTTTTCGGCAATCCCTTGGCCGCGTAAAGCGGGTGGTACAAAGGTGCGACTAAAATCAATATTTTGACCCTCTAAGTGATATTCAAGTACTGCCTCAACACCTTGAGTGATAACCACAAAACGATGTTGGCTAGCTTGGTGTTGCACGGTTACTGCGTTTTGATTGCCCATCGTGTGTTGTCCTATTACTTGTAATGCCGCTTGTTGATGTGGCTATTGATGTTATGGCTGATGCTGTTACTCATGTTCCAACAAGGCGCTGAGTAATTCTGGTGTGAGTTTGGCTTTTTTGCCGGTTTTAAAGTTAAACATCACCACTTTTGCCCAGCCGATAGTCGTCACTGCTTGCTGTGCTTTACTGAACACGGTGTAATGCATCACAAAGCGATCTTCATTGATATCGCTGATCTTTACCCCTACAACAATTGAGTCAGGGAAGGTTACTGGGCGCTTAAAGCGGGCATTGGTTTCACTTAGTACTGGGCCGACACCCGTAGTTTTTAGATCGTCGAGTAGGTTAATTTGGTTAAAGAAATCGAGACGAGCAGTTTCAAAATACTTAAAATACACCGAATTATTCACATGTTGCAGTGCATCCATTTCACCCCATGCTACTTGAATGTCTGTACTGATAGAATGTTGAGCTAAAAAGTCATTCATGGCGGTTCTCTGTTATGAATTAATAAATTAAACGCTTGTTTAAATTCCATCTGTTAATTTAACAGTCTGGACGATGAACAACAAGGGACAGTGGCTATTACAGTGAGTATATCCAGTGAACTTATAAGGATCTTCACCTTGCGAAAAGAGACTTTTATAACAACATCAAATTTATGGATATCGTCATGTTGGACGGTGTTTAGTAGCCGATTTACTGAATTACAAACCAAACTGAGTTTGCCGCAGAAATTGTATTTGGTGGCGATAGTCTTACTGTTTGCCACAGACTCGGTGGCGTGGGTGGCCATTATCAGCGTGATGGCGATGTCGATTGAGTTCTGGCATTTATTTGAACGTATGTGGCACAGCTTGGCTGGCAAAGCGGTGTTGTTACTGTTTTATGCGATAGTGGCCAATTTTGCCCTGGCTAGCTCAAGTTCAGTGGTTAACGATGTGGTTGGCGTCGCAGCCAGTAGCTTTAATTACACCCATAACTTCGCCATTTTGCTCTACATTCCGGCATGGAGTGTGGTGATGAGCTGTATTGTGCTGTTATTACTACAGCTTATTTTTCCGCTAATGTTTGGTGTGTCTTTTATACTCCGCCCCTTTGGTGTGACCAACTTTCGCTTGATTAATCATGTGCATTTTCATCGTACAACCTTTTGGGTGCGAGTGATTCTTGCTGCAGTGGTGTTGTATCACCTCGCCATGCTGATGGACCTTTATGGTCAGGTTGAAAAAGCGTTGGATGATCCACAAGTGGTGCAACTAGTTGAAGCAGAAACCGAAGAGGAAATACTTGCTGATGATGGCTTGTCGATCATTGTTAAAACAGACCCTGCTAAGAAAGAACCACCCAAGTCTGAACCCAAAACAGCGAAACAAGTTGAACGCGAGCAAGAACTGGACGCCATTGATGAAATCGCCAAGCAGCCTTACAGTCATTTACGTAGCCAGTATTTTACCAGTGTGCGTAAAGCAATTGCGTTGTTTGCGTTTCAGTTGGAGGCGAATGCCAAATCCCGCTGTCAAAAACTACCGTTGTCGCATGTGGTCGAGCTTAATGATTATGAGATCCTTGAGATAACCCCCGATATCAATGCGGAATATGGTTATCATTTTGAAGTGAAAAAATGTATTTCACCTGCATTCCCCAGTTAACAGGCACTTTGCAGACATAAAAAAACGACCTAGATGGTCGTTTTTTTATGTCTAATCAGTCAGTGTTAATCGAACGCTAACTCACTAAAGCTGCTTATTTTTTTGCACGTAGCTTGGCGTTGGTCAGCAAAGCGGATCATTTGGCAAGTTGTCATGCCTGCGGCTTCTGCGGCTTTGAGCTCTTCTGCTACGTCCGATACAAATAAAATCTGTTTTGGTTTCAAGCTAATGGTGTTGCAAATATTACAGTAGGCTTGTTTGTCTAACTTATTGCCCGTGCGGGTATCAAAGTGACCATTGAACGAACCGGTTAAATCACCTGCTTCGGTGTGGCTAAATAACAGCTTTTGCGCTTCGACAGAACCAGAAGAGAAGCTGTAAATACGAATGCCTTTCTCTTTAATGCGCTCAATGTTATCAATAAAGTCGGGGTAAATATGGCCAGTAAACTCTACGCGGTTATAACCTTGTTTCCAGATTAGCCCTTGTAGGGTTTTAAGTGGCGTTAGTTTACGGTCTTCGTCTATCCATTGCTGTAAAATCTCAGTGACTCGCTCGAGTGTCGCATCTGGTTCTAAGGCAATATCTTTAACATCGCTGATGCAATAATCAACCACAACATTATGCTGGTTTTGCTCAAGAAATTCCGCCATCGCTTTTCTTGAGTAAGGAAATAACACATCCTGAATAAAGTTAAGATCGGTAGTGGTACCGGCGGTATCAACGATAATAGCTCTAATACTCATAAGATTTGTTACTCCAAAACAATAAATTAACGTAATGATGATCCTAAGCTTTATTGGCGATTAAGGCTAGTGCTATTCGTGATATTGCACCCTCGTTAGATGACTTTGAATGCAAGATGTGAGCTAAGTTTAGATATTGCTAAATTGCCTTGTGTGATGTGGTCTGGTAGCTTCGGGTTAACTTAACTGTCACGTTTCACCAGGAAGGTACCATGCTTACAATAGGGAAAAAACGTTATTTCAAATGGCCGAGCTTATGGGCTAAAAGCCTGTCTATATGCGCATTATTACTGAGCTTTTTTCATGCTAGTGTGGTGTTTGCTACTGAAATGTTGCCGCCAACGACCGAAACCTTGAGTGTGAAGTCTGCTTTATTTAGCGAGCAAGCCGACTTTTTGGTGACCTTACCAAACAGTTATACCAAGCAAACCGATAAGCGCTACGTGGTGTTATTTGACTTACATCCTCGTAGTCATTTGTATTTAGCGGGTATGCATGACTGGATGAGTCATAACGGTGGCTGGCCGTGGTTAGAAACCATTATTGTTACTGCACCCGATGGCCATCAAGGCTTGGGGAAATTAAAACAGCGTGCGATAGAGCAGCAAGGCGATCAAGCGCTATTGGACTTTTTTGAGCACGATTTACTGCCCGCAATTGATAAACGCTATCGCACCAATGGCTTTCGTATTTTTAACGGCTTTACTGGCAATGCAGGTTTAGTGCTATACAGCTTAATTAATCGCCCTAGCTTATTTAATGCCTATATTGCTGCCAGCCCAGTGTTATCAACAGACTTTGCTTATGTGCTCAATGATGCGCCTAAAAAACTCAAAAACATGCAAGGCAAACCAAGATTTCTATTTGTTAGCACCAGTGATAGCGACTTTGAGCAAAGGCAGCTGGATTCGTTTGCTAGGCTTGAAGATATTATTCAAACTAATGCCAATGCTAAATTGAACTATCAAATAAAGCGTTTTGATGGCAGCTATTATATGACTCAGCCTATCTTGGCGACGGCATTAGGTATCGAGAAGATATTTAACGATGTTCACACTGTTCTAGCAGCGGATTCAGAAGTATCGCAACAAGGGACTAAAGCGATTCTAGCCTATTATAAGCGACTGTCTGATGAGGTTTATGGCTTTGATGTGCCAGCAATTGATTCGCTGTTAGCCTTGGGTAATAGCTTAGTTAAAGCAGCACCACAGCAAGCGATTGGGGTTTACCAAGATACGCTGAAAGCCTATCCTAAAGCGCATTCGGCCTACCATGAGTTAGCCAGTGTTTATGGAGCAACAGGTAAAATGACTCAGGCTATTGAAGCTGAACAACAAGCGTTAGCGAGTACCGACCATCCGTTTTATCAAAACAAATACACTAAGCAATTAGCCGCGTTTCAAAACCAAGCTAAATAAAACTGATCTAAGTTAAACCAAGCTGCAAAACGATAAATGACAATAAAGCCACAGCACGAGTATTCGCCCTGTGGCTTTATTGTGTAACCTGCTCAAACAATATTATTCTGAGCTTTAGTATTCCGAATTAAAGTTGATTACGCAGCCGTTTCGCTGGCTAACCACTGATTAATTTTTTGCTCCATTAAATCTAAAGGCAATGCGCCATTTTCTAATAAGCGATCGTGGAATACTTTAATATCAAACTTGTCACCTAAGACTTGCTTGGCTTTGGTACGTAGTTCGATAATTTTCAGCTCACCCAACTTATAGCCAAGTGCTTGGCCTGGCCAAACGGCATAGCGTTCAATTTCGCCGGTGGCTTCCGACAAATGAATCCCTTCAGTTGCCACCGCGTAGTCAATGGCTTGTTCACGGCTCCAGCCTTTGGCGTGCATGCCTGTATCAACCACCAGGCGAACTGCACGATGTAACTCTGACTGCAAACGGCCAATGTTGTCGATAGGGTCATTAGCATAAATGCCCATTTCGGCCGCTAAACGCTCGGCATATAAAGCCCAACCTTCGCCAGCCGCATTGGAGTAAAACACTGTACTTAGCAGCGGTAATTCATCAGATAAGCCAATAATGGTTTGTAAATGATGACCTGGATTAGTCTCGTGGTAGGTCAAGGTTTGTAATGAATAAGATGGCAGTGATGCAGTGTCATACAAGCTTATCCAGAAGGTGCCTTTACGCGAACCATCTTGCGAAGGGGCATCGTAAAATGCGCCGCTAGTAGAAGCTGCACGGCTGTCTGGTACCGCTTCAATAGCCACATCTTGATTAGGCAAGCGACCAAACCACTGTGGTAATTTTGCATCAACCAAGGCTAAGTCGGCATCAATATCGGCCATTAGCTGTTGCTTACCTTCTGGGGTATTAGGGTAAAGATATTGTGGGTCGTTGAGTAACACCTGCATGCGCTCGCCGACGGTGCCATCAACATAACCGACTTCTTTGAGTAGCCCGTCCATCTCGGCAGTAATCCGGGCGACTTCAGCTAAACCGAGTTGATGAATTTCATCAGCAGTTTTGGTCGAATTGCCTAAATGCTGGATCAGCGTTTGATATAACTTCGCCCCTTGGGGTAAACGCCCAATGCCTGCTTCATGAGTTGCTTTTGGACGTACCGCTTCTAAAGCTGCAATCAATTGGCGGGTGGCGGCATAGTATTTAGTGTCAACTAACTCAACTGCAGACTTTACCAATGTATCGCTATCGGCCACTTTGGTTGCGTTAAGTTTAGCGTTAAAGCTGGTTACTAAAGGATGGCTGTTTGCAGCGCCGCTGATTTGGGCCTGTAACCCACGCAGAGTGTTATCAATGACAAAGTCCGGTGGAATGACGCCTATGTCGGCATCATGGTTAAGCTTATCGATAAGCGTCCCCATCGCTGCAGGGTATATGCTTAAACGGTTTAAATAAGCGTTCGCTTCATCGGTATTGGTAACGGAAAATTTGTCTTCCATGTAACCGGGGAATTCAATTTGCAAACCCGATAAATGGTTTACGGCATAGGGTAAAAACCACACGCCATACTCGCCTAATACCGTGCCATAATTCACTGTTTGAGCAGGTAATAAAGCGCCTTTCACTTCAGACTTTATCGCGTTTAAGCTGATTGTTTCTGAGGGAGTTAAGCTTGTTGCATCAATATCGTTGAGTTGACTCAGTATTGCCTTAAGCCCTTTGCGACGATGGGTTTCACCCGATGGGCTGTAGTCGGTGAGTTTAGACATCACTTTGGCATTGATGCTTGCGTCGCTCACGCCATAATAAGTGGCAATTTCAGGTCTGAGTACAAAATAGTCTTTAGTGATCGACTCTACTTGCTGCTTAAGACTGAGCTTAGTAGCAGACTTTCCCGCTGTTGCGGTGATAGAGTTGGAATTATTTTCAGGTGTTGCTGGATCTGAACATGCGCTGACGAGCAGACTGATGATTAAGACATTGAGAAGTTTTTTCATTGATTACTCATTAAGTTAATAGCGGTATTCAAGTACGAATATAAGCATATCCTAACAGTTATAGCGGTTAAGCTGTTGCAGTTTTTATATGCTTGTTATTGAAAAACATGAGAGTAAGTTTGACGATAAGGTGTAAATATGGTCTAACATTATTAGACATTGACATGAAAAGGAGAGAAGTATGTTAGGTGAAAGCCATGCGTTATTAGTTGATTTCCCTGAGTATCAAGACAAGATTTCATTGTTAACCGCCAATGATACTGAGTTTGCTGAAGATGCGAAGCTGTATCATAAATTAGATACTGAAATTCGTAAGCTGGAGTTACGCAATACTCCAACAAGTGATGACTTTATTGAGCAAGCAAAGCTTGACCGTTTGGTATTAAAAGATAAGTTGTATCAGTTGTTTACCCAAGCTTAATTCGTTTATTCCGCGTTTGTTTTGGCTATGTCAGCATTTAGGTTGTGATGACATGGTCAATTTCTTGCTGCAATCTCAGTAATTCTTATTTGTTTTTATTATCTTTGATTTATGGCCTACGGCCACTAAGGTCGTGGCGCTTCGCCCACACCAGACCAAGAGGAAACCAACGGCTGTTCCCTCTTGGAACTCCCAGCCGCCACATCAAAATTATCTGAAAAGCGATAATTTCGCGACGTGGTTGAATCCAGCTTTTGACTTCGTTTTGGTGTTCTTCGGCCTTATTCGAAAATGCTAACGCTTTCGGTGGTACATCCTGTACCTCGAAAGCTAGCCAGACATCCATGTCTGGACTCACGCTATTTTCTTCAACGCCCTCAATGTAGTGGCAACATGAAGAAATTTAATTGCTTTACACCAAAGAGATAGCAAATGTAGGATGAAATTAATTAATCTGCTGTAAAATAACTCATGGAGTATTGCGTTGAATCGGAATCAAAGAGTAGATCTAGCATTTGAATTTATGCTAGCTAAGGAGAAAGCTGGAGAAGCTTTCACAATGACTGAATTGGCAGAAGCATCAGGCTGGGCAATAAGTAGTTGTCAAACTTATCCAACTAAAAGATGGCACCAATTCGTTCAAAGAGATGGTAGCCAATATACTTCTACGGGGCTCAGCTATTTAAGCAAGGCTGAATTTAGTCTTATACATTCACAAAAACTGCAAGATCCAAACAACCTTTCGCCAAAAAGTATTTTGCTTCACAAAGCTAGAGAGTTCGCTTTACTGGCTGTATCGACGTACAACAATCCTTATACGGAATTTAAAACATATGGCTTTATAGTTAATATCGTCATTGCTTACACAGCTTTGTTTCATGCTATTTTTGAGAAAAAAGAACAAAATTATTTTCATCTTGATGAAGAAGGAAATCCAATAATAATTGATGGTGAAGAAAAAGCATGGGAGTTGTATCGTTGCTGTAACGAATATTGGCGTGGCGAGGATAACCCTGAAACCAAAAATTTAAATTTTCTTATTGGACTCAGAAATAAGATTGAACATAGAAGTTTACCAGCAGTTGATCTCGCAACTAGCGGTGAATGCCAATCTGCACTTAATAATTTTGAGAATCTTCTAGTTGAAGAGTTTGGTGATAGTCATGCATTAATGGCTAGGTTAGCGATTGCTATGCAATTAACCCGAACTTCAGAACAAGCTCAACTCGATGCTTTAAAACAATTTCAAACCGAAAATTACCGTGTTGTGCGTGAGTACATGGAAACATATAAAAACGATTTATCTGATGACGTATTGGAAAGCCAGAAATATAGAATAAGGGCTTTTTTAGTCCCCAAGCTCGGAAATCATGCAAAATCTGCTGACTTAGCTATTGAGTTTATTAACGTTAATAAACTCAATGATAATGAAATGGAAAACTATGAGCGAGGCGTAGCTTTTATTAAAGGTATAGAGTCTCCATTTAAGTTAAAACCAGGCAAAGTTGTTACTATCGTTAAAGAGAAAATAAAAGACTTTAATCCTACGTTACATACTAAATGTTGGAAGTATTATAATGCTAGACCTCGTGAAATGGTAATCACCTTCAAAGGAGAATATGCAGCTTATTCTGAAGGTTTTGATGGTTACTTATATTCACGTCGATGGGCAGAATTTCTTATTAGACAACTAAGAAATAAAGATGAGATGGCAAGGGTGCGCAGGCAAGCTATTTAACACATATGAGCCACCTGCCAGTAAAATGTGAGCTTCGTTTTAACGTTAGACAACCATGAAGTTAAATCGAAGAAAGTAGAATCGCAGGTGCTGATGAGTCAGCGAGTATCCAAAACATGGATGTTTTGGCTAAGCCCACTTGGATGTGCTTGTGGCGTCTCGCTTAATCATCTGCACTGGGTCTGCGGCAGGCAATTAGTAACATCGAAGTTAGGATTCGAATTGAACGAAACCAATACTAAGTAAATTGGATTAAGGAAGTGCATCAAAGGCTTTTTGTTAATTAACTTAAACTTGCTCTTACATCTGCAATGGTGATGAACAGTTTGTTTTCTGCGTCTTGAAAAGCCTGAAATCCATAGCGTTCGTAGAAGTGTGTTGCGCCATCTTTTGCGTCAACAATGACGACGGGGAATGCTACGCTATCACTTGCCGCTAACAGTTTTCGTAGTGCATCAATAAGTAACCATTCGCCAAAGCCTTGGCCTTTATAGCGGTCATCGATTGCTAAGCGGGCTATAAGGCCGCCAGACGTTGATGACTGGTACTTTTTCTGTAGCTTATCCGGCAGAGTCTTTAGGTCAATTGGTGTCATTGTTAAGGTATAAAAGCCGATAATATGCGAGTTATCGTTTTCATCTTCTAAAATGAAAGTTCTGCTATTGTCTTTCTTCGCTTGCTGACTCGCCATGACTTTTAGGTAGTTATTAAGAGCGTCAACACCACAGTTGAATCGGTTTCTATCGTGTTTAGCTTTATCTAAAAGTACCGTATTCATTATTGGATTTTGCTTTCGTAACGTTCCGAAGCCGTTTTGAGTTTTGAGTTTGGTGTTGCTGGACTGTCTAGTGCTTCCATAAGCAACATCGCATCTGTTTGACTTAGTTTTAGTACTTGTTCACGCTCAATGATTTGTTTGGCTTTTTCGATTGCTGCACTGAGTACAAATGAGTTAATGCTCGACATACCAGCGATTGCTGCTGCCTTTGTCAGTAAATCTTGGGTGTCGACATCAACTCTAGCGGTGATGCGAGGTAAAGTAGTCGCCATAATATAATCTCCAATTGTGCCAAAGTGTCACATGGCTATTATGGTGTTAAAACGTACAACAAGCAATGCCTGTGTCACTTTGGCACACAGGCTGAAACGTTATTAAAACCAATTCTACTTATCTTACTTATCAATAAACCATACTCAATGCAGTTTACTCTTGTGCAAATACCTTGCGGCCGTTGACCCAGGTGGCGATGACTTTGTTTTGCCAGATCTGTTGTGGGTCGATTGTAAAATAGTCATCTTCGACTAGGATAAAGTCTGCTTTTTTACCGGGTTCTAATGAGCCTAAAAGCTGCTCTTGATGGCCTGCGTAGGCGGCGTCGATGGTGAAGCTTTTGAGTGCTTCGATACGTGAGAGTTTTTCAGTGGCGAGCCAGCCGTCTAGTGGTTGGTTAACATGGTCTTGGCGGGTTACGGATGAGTGCAATCCAAAAAATGGGTTGGGCGATTCAATAGGGAAGTCTGAACCATTGGCGATGACGGCATTAGCGTTTAACAGCTTGCGCCACGCATAAGCACCGGCCAAGCGGGCTTTACCTAAACGGTTTTCGGCCATGTTTTTGTCGCTGGTGGCGTGGGTTGCTTGAATCGATGCGATAACCCCAAGTTGGGCAAAACGCGGTATGTCGGCTAAATCGAGAATTTGTGCATGTTCAATGCGATGGCGTAATGCTTTTGAGTCGGTTGCTGCAATGGCGGTTTGGTATTTATCGAGTACCACTTGATTGGCGTTGTCGCCAATGGCGTGGGTATTAACCTGAAAGCCTGCTTTCATCGACTGTAAAATCAGTTTGCCGAGTTGATCGTCTGAATACAGCATTAAGCCTTTATGGCCGGGTTGGTCTGAATATTCTTTGATTAATGCCGCACCACGGCTGCCTAGTGCGCCATCTGCCGATATTTTTACACTGTCGACTTTAAACATGTCATTAGCAGTGGTGATATGGCCTTGCTTTAAGATGGTGGTAAAGCGAGGGTCTTCAACCGATAGCATGCCATTAACCCGCACGCTCATGGCATTGTTCGTTGCTAATTGTTGGTATGCCTTGATGTTGTCGATGTTGATGCCGGCATCGTGCACACTGGTTAGCCCGTATGACGCTAGGCTATCCATCGCTAGGGTTAAGGTTGATTGTAATTGCTGCTGATTGAGATCGGGGACTATGTTAAACACTAAGTTCATCGCATTATCGATTAATACACCAGTAGGATTACCTTGCTCGTCTTTGACAATTTCACCGCCTTCTGGTGCCACTGTGGTTGACGAAATTCCCGCGAGTGCTAACGCTTTGCTGTTAACCCAAATGGCATGACCGTCAACTCGGCCAAATGACACTGGATTAGCTTTAAAGGCTTTATCTAGACTTTCTTTAGTCGGAAATTGTTTGCTGTCCCATAATTCTTGGTTCCAACCGCGGCCCATTAGCCATCCGTCAGTTGGGTTGTTTTTACTAAATGCTTGCGCGCGTTCAACGGCTTGTTGTTCGCTACTGGTGTTGGTCAAGTCTGCGGTTAATAAACTCAAACCATACCCTAGCACATGACCGTGGGCGTCGATTAATCCAGGTAATAAGGTTTTACCTTTGCCATCAATTGAGGTGATATCAGTTGCACTAGGTAAGGCTTGGTTTAAGGTAAATAGTCGATCAATTTTGTCGTCAGTAAATTGGATAGCATTGAAGGTTTGCAGTTTTCCGTCGACGAGCGTGTAGCCATTAACATGATGCATCAGTGTGGTTTGTGCCATGGTGTTTGCGCTTAAACTAGCCAAACATAATGCTACTGATAGCGCTAAATATTCCTTTCTCATCTGTTTTCCCTTTTTATGACGACGATTAATCAGCATTCATTAAATGTTAATTAATGGTTAATGGCAAGGGGCAGTGCAAGTCGTCTTAAGGGGGGGGGAGATTGATGGGGCTATATAGAGGAAATACTCATTGCTGTGTAAATTTATCGCCCAGCTAATACTGGGCGATAATCGTTAAGGCTAGTTGAACTTAGCTAGGGTGCTGGCTAATTCTTTTACATCCAGTACGTTGTAGTCTGGTTGTGCTGCTAGCGGGAACAACACTTTACCTTGGCGACGAATAAAGGCGGTTTGTAAGCCTGCTTTATCTGCACCGGCAATATCCCAGCCGTGCGCGGCAACCATTAACGCTTCATTTGCATTAACACCTAAATCTTTAATGGCCCATTGGTACGTTTTTAAATGCGGCTTAAATACTCCAACAGACTCTATGCTTAAGTTGGCATCAAAATACTGGCTTAAATTAGCATTTTTAAGCTGTAAGGTTACGCCTTCCAATGATGAATTGGTTAAGGTGACTAGTTTGTAGCCTTGGGCCTTCAATTTAGCTAAACCTTCCGCAACATCTGGGTGAGCGGGTAATGAACGAAGTGGCGTTAAAATGGCGGTTTTAGCTTGTTCTGGTGTAATGGCAATGCCGTTGATTTCGGCTACCATTTGCAGTGACGCAACGCCAATGCTACCAAACGTTTGGTAATCACCTGTAGCTGAAACTACTAAAGAATGATGCAGCATGGTTGAGAACCATAATGGCAGTAAATCTTCACGGCCATTAAGCGCTTTACCCACAGAGGCGCGCATATTTTCAAGATCTAACAAGGTTTCATTCACATCAAAAATAATCACTTTAGGCTTAACTAATGGTGCTTGCACCGCAGTATCTGCTAGATCTTTAGCAAAAGCGCTACTGGTATTAAGCATAAAAAAAGCTGTCGCAAGCGATATTAAAACACGGATTTTCATAAAACCTCTGGCAATGTGATGTTGGTTGAAAAGAACTTATCGAGTATTCATCTCACTATTGTTGTCTGTGATACTGACTATAACAAGTTGAACGATTGTTCATTAATATAGTCAGCCTAAATGAAACTGACCTTAAAATCACGGTTTTATTGCCCAATAGTTTAATAAATCTGAACTCGGGATTTGAGGTGACGTACATAGCAGCGCCACTGGAGATAGACATTATCGCCAGTGGTACTGCTATTAGTAGTGAGTTTTAGTTGACGTTGTGGCTATTTGATTGAAAAAAGTTGAGCCCAATTGTTTAACGGTTTAACTGTTTAATTGGGTAGCGCAACTACCTGACCATTTTTGACAACGGTTTTACACAGGTTCACTCCGTAAGCATAAGCTAATTGTGCTGGAGTGGTGATATCCCACAAACAAAAATCAGCTTGTTTACCTACGGTAATACTGCCCACCTTATTGTCGATACCCAGTGCTTTTGCAGCATTAATGGTTACACCTTGTAAGGCTTCTTCTGGGGTGAGTTTGAATAAGGAGCAAGCCATATTGAGCATCAATAAAGTGGAGCAAATAGGCGATGACCCCGGATTAAAATCGCTGCCAATAACCATTGGCACCTTGTATTGACGCAGTAAGTCGATTGGCGGTAATTGGGTTTCGCGTAAAAAATAAAATGCGCCGGGTAACAAGGTTGCACAGGTACCACTTTCGCTTATGGCTTTAATACCTGCTTCATCTAGAAACTCAATATGATCGACCGATTTAGCCCCAAGCTTGGCTGCTAAGGCGCTACCGCCCATATTGGTTAATTGCTCAGCATGCAGTTTAACCTGCAGACCTGCCTGTTTAGCCGCAGTTAATACTCGCTCAGTTTGCTCAAGATTAAAGGCGATATTTTCACAAAATACATCGACGGCATCAGCAAGGTTTTCGGCGATTACCGCGGGGAGCATGTCATTAATGACGAGGTCGATATAGGCATCTGCATTGTCTTTATATTCTGGCGGAATAGCATGGGCGCCCAAGAAGGTGGTGCTTACATCAATGTGATGATGTTCGCCTAGCTCACGCGCAACGCGCAATAATTTAAGTTCTGTTTCGGTGTTCAAGCCGTAACCAGATTTAATTTCAACCGTGGTGACGCCTTCTCTGGCTAGGGCGTTTAAGCGTTGTCGACCCAGTTCAAATAACTCAGCTTCATCAGCTTCACGACAGGCGTTAACGGTTGAGATTATACCGCCGCCAGCCCGAGCGATATCTTGGTAACTCGCACCTTGTAAGCGTTGTTCAAACTCATTGGCGCGATTACCTGCAAAGACTAAGTGGGTGTGTGCATCGATAAGCCCTGGTGTTATCCAGCCGCCTTTGCCTCTGTAAACTGGGGTTGCCAGTACATCAAATTCAGGTAGTTCACTGCGCGGGCCAACCCAAGCAATTTTGCCATCTTTTATTGCAATAGCCGCTAGAGGTATTACGCCGTAAGCCCCTTGGATATGGGTATCCATGGTGGCCACGTTTACATCAATCCACACTTGATCCCACGACATGAACCCCCCTAAAAATGCATTAATTACTGATTGCTAAACAATACTTGTTTTAACTTGTATATACAAGGTAGGATGAATGATGTGTTTTTAAACAGCAATGACATTATTGTCTAAAAAACCGAGAGCTGCTGATATGGCCCAAGCAAAGTTTGCCCAGATAAAACAATTCATTTTGAGCCGTATTGAAACGGGCGAATGGCAAGAAAACGACCGAGTGCCGTCTGAAAATCAGCTAACTGAATTGTTCGCCTGTAGCCGTATGACAGCAAGGCGGGCGTTAACTGAGCTGGTGGACTCGGGCGTATTAGAGCGCACTCAAGGGGTAGGCACCTTTGTGGCAGGTTTAAAGTCGCAATCGTCATTACTGGCTATTCGTAATATTGCCGACGAAATAAAAGATCGTGGCCATGGCTACAGTGTTAACCAGCTTGAATTGAGACAAATCGAGGCCAGCACAACAGTGGCTAATGCACTGGGGTTGGAATTGGGCAGCCCTGTATTTTATTCGGTGTTGGTGCATTGCGAACAAGGCTTGCCATTACAAGTTGAAGAGCGTTATGTAAACCCACAGCTGGTGCCTGATTACCTACAACAAGATTTTAGCTCACATACTCCCCATGAATATTTGTCGGCAGTAGCGCCACTGACAGAGGCCAAGCATACCGTTGAAGCCATTATGGCTAACGAGCTGTTACAACAAAGGTTGTCGATTGCTGCAACGGAACCTTGCTTACAAATTTTACGTCGTACCTGGTCGCGCCAAGGTGTGGTCAGTTTTGCTCGTTTAGTTCATCCGGGCAGCAAATTCAAACTAGGCGGCCATTTAACCTTTGCGCGTTAAAAGGTGGTATCGAAAATGAAAACCGTAAGACATTAAAAATACACAATAAGACCAATAAAAAACCAAACTGAATAAACTCGGTTGAAGAGGATAATATGGATAAACGACACGACCCAAGCCGTCGCATTATTGCGCCACACGGTACCCAATTACAGTGTAAAAGTTGGCTAACCGAAGCCGCGATGCGCATGTTAATGAACAACTTACACCCTGATGTTGCCGAACGCCCAGAAGACTTAGTGGTGTACGGCGGCATTGGCCGCGCCGCGCGCGATTGGCAAAGTTACGACAAAATTATTGAGGTGCTTAAACGCCTTGAAGACGATCAAACCTTATTAGTGCAGTCTGGTAAACCTGTTGGGGTGTTTACTACTCATAGCAATGCGCCACGGGTCATTATTGCTAATTCAAACCTAGTGCCACATTGGGCGAATTGGGAACACTTTAACGAGCTGGATAAAAAAGGTTTGGCGATGTATGGCCAAATGACTGCGGGTTCGTGGATTTATATTGGTTCGCAAGGCATTGTTCAAGGCACTTACGAAACGTTTGTCGCCATGGCTAAACAGCACTTTAATGGCTCGTCAGCGGGTAAGTGGATTTTAACTGGCGGTTTAGGCGGCATGGGTGGTGCACAACCACTGGCTGGTACTATGGCGGGCTATTCGGTATTAACCTGTGAAGTAGATGAAACCCGTATCGATTTTCGCATGCGCACTGGTTACGTCGACAAAAAAGCCACTTCATTAGATCAAGCATTAGCGATGATTTATGAAGCAAACCAAAGCGGCAAGCCGGTTTCGGTCGGTTTATTAGCGAATGCCGCCGATGTGTTTACAGAGCTAGTGACCCGCGGCATTGTGCCTGATGTGGTGACAGACCAAACCTCCGCGCACGACCCATTAAACGGTTATTTACCTCAAGGCTGGACTTTAGAATACGCCGCTCAAATGCGTAAAACTAACGAAGCGGCAGTCGTTAAAGCGGCGAAGCAGTCAATGGCAGTGCAAGTTAGAGCAATGTTGGCATTACAGGCAGCCGGTGCAGCAACCACAGATTATGGTAACAATATTCGCCAAATGGCCTTTGAAGAAGGCGTCACGAATGCGTTCGACTTCCCTGGGTTTGTACCAGCATATGTGCGGCCATTATTTTGTGAAGGTATTGGACCATTCCGTTGGGTAGCCTTGTCTGGCGATCCGGAAGATATCTACAAAACAGATGCCAAAGTCAAAGAGCTTATTCCAGATAATCCGCAGTTACACAATTGGCTCGACATGGCGCGTGAGCGTATTGCGTTTCAAGGCTTACCTGCACGCATTTGCTGGGTAGGGCTTAAAGATCGTGCCCGCTTAGCGTTAGCTTTTAATGAAATGGTCAAAAACGGTGAGTTATCGGCACCAATTGTTATCGGTCGTGATCACTTAGATTCTGGCTCAGTTGCCAGCCCAAATCGCGAAACAGAAGCCATGTTAGACGGCTCCGATGCGGTGTCAGATTGGCCATTAATGAATGCCTTACTCAATACGGCTAGTGGTGCAACTTGGGTGTCATTGCATCATGGTGGCGGCGTTGGTATGGGCTTTAGTCAACATTCTGGAGTGGTGATAGTGGCCGACGGAACCGATGAGGCTGCGGTACGTTTAGGCCGAGTATTGTGGAACGACCCCGCTACTGGGGTAATGCGCCATGCAGATGCTGGCTATGACATTGCAAAAAATTGTGCCAAAGAGCAAGGCTTAGACCTGCCAATGTTAGGAGCTTAATCCATGTCGACTTATTCATTTGAACTTATTCCAGGTACGTTAACATTAGCGCAGACTCGTGCGATCAGTCGTAATAGTGTCAAGCTGACCCTTGCGAAAGAAGCGATTAAAGACATTAATCAAAGTGCTGAAATCGTCCAACAAGTATTACGTGAAGGCCGTACTGTTTACGGTATCAATACTGGCTTTGGCTTGTTAGCCAACACTAAAATTGTTCCAGAAGATCTGCAATTATTGCAACGCTCTATTGTATTGTCCCACGCCGCTGGCATAGGAAAATACATGCAAGATGCTACCGTGCGCTTAATGATGGTGTTAAAAATTAACTCATTAAGCCGCGGTTTTTCAGGTATTCGTTTAGAGGTTATCGAGTTTCTCATCCAGCTAGTGAATGCTGGTGTGTATCCGTGTGTGCCAGAAAAAGGCTCAGTCGGAGCATCGGGTGACTTAGCGCCATTAGCTCATATGTGTTTACCTTTGTTAGGTGAAGGTGAAATGAGCTATCAGGGGCTGATTATCTCAGCAGCGGAAGGGCTTGAGATTGCTGGGCTAAAACCTATTGAATTAGCAGCCAAAGAAGGCTTAGCGTTACTGAATGGTACCCAGGCATCAACAGCCTTAGCGCTTGAAGGTTTGTTTAATGCAGAAGACTTGTTTGCCGCCAGTTCAATCATTGGCGCCATGAGTGTTGAAGCCGCTATGGGCAGTCGTAGTCCGTTTGATGCGCGCATTCATGCTGCGCGCGGGCAAAAAGGTCAAATCGATTCGGCAGCTATTTTCCGTCATTTGCTCACTAATGAATCGGAAATTAGCTTAAGTCACACTAATTGTGAAAAAGTGCAGGATCCCTATTCACTGCGCTGTCAACCACAGGTCTTAGGTGCGTGCTTAACCCAAATCCGTCAAGCAGCAGAAGTGCTTGGCGCTGAGGCAAACGGTGTTACTGATAATCCATTGGTGTTCCAAGATACGGGCGATATTATTTCGGGCGGTAATTTCCATGCCGAACCCGTTGCGATGGCGGCTGATAACCTCGCGATTGCGATTGCTGAAATGGGCTCTATTTCGGAGCGTAGAATGGCGTTGTTGATTGATTCTAGCTTGTCTAAGTTACCGCCATTTTTAGTGGATAACGGTGGGGTGAATTCTGGCTTTATGATTGCTCAGGTAACCGCTGCAGCATTAGCCTCTGAAAACAAGACCTATGCGCATCCGGCCTCGGTAGACAGTTTACCGACATCGGCAAACCAAGAAGATCACGTGTCGATGGCGACATTTGCTGCACGACGTTTACGCTACATGAGCGAAAATACCCGTGGCGTGTTGGCGATTGAGTTGTTAGCTGCTGCGCAAGGGTTAGATTTTAGAAAGCCGTTGCAACCAAGCGCAGCTGTGGCGCTGGCCAAAGCTGAACTGCGTGAAATAGTGACATTTTATGATAAAGACCGTTACTTTTCACCTGATATCGAGAACTCGGTCGACTTGTTGTATGGCGCCAGTTTTAACCGATTGCTACCGCAGGGCATGTTACCGAGTTTTTAATTGAGCGAAACTACATGTCATGAACAGGATATGTTTAGAGTAATTTGACAAAGGACCGCAAGGTCCTTTTTTATTACCTTTTATTGCACCCGCGTCAAAGCTAATTTTTGTTTAATCTTGTTTGGGTATACTCACATTCATTGCAACTGTTAACATAATCGTGAAAATAGTAACTTGTATTAAATTTATCATCTTGACCGATAGAGTCGATGTTTCGGTAACGTTATACATCAACACCATGCATAATGAGCACACTGATAAGCCTGTGAATGTTTGCTTGCATTTATGCGGTTTAATTTACGTCTTTTGATTGAGTAAAGGGCAAACGTGGCTAAGGATTTGTTTGTGAATACAGAAGTGCGGATTGAAATTGCGGCTTGGTTAACCCGTTTGGGTATTAATAGCCAACCATCGGATGGTGTCGCAACATCGATATTAATTTTGGCTTGTGTGGTTGTAGCAGGTTTAAGTTATTACATTACCCATCGATTTGTAGTTCACGGTGTGAATGCAGTGATCCGCCGATCCTCGGTGACTTGGGACGATATTTTCATGCGCTTTAATGTGTTTGAACGTCTCGCTATTTTGATCCCCATTTTAATCCTCGATTTATTGATCCCTATTGTGCTCACCGAGCATGAATTGATTAGCGCTTTTATTGACCGTTTCCTTAGCGCGTTGTTAGTGTTTTTTATGATTCGAGCTGTGTATAGCGGGTTGAATGCGATTGATGAAATTGCTGATATTAATCATGTTAATCGCCGTTTACCGGTAAAAAGTTTTGTGCAGCTGACTAAGTTATTCCTATTTTTTATTGGGTTAATTGTTGTCTTTGCTATTTTAGCCGACCAGTCGCCTATTTATTTCTTTAGTGGTTTAGGTGTGGCTACCGGTTTGGTTATGTTGGTGTTCCGAGACACCATTTTGGGCTTCGTTGCTGGGATTCAACTTGCTGCTAACCGCATGGTGAGTAAAGGCGATTGGATCCAAATGGATAAATACGCTGCAGACGGCGCCGTTGAAGATGTAACCTTAACCACAGTTAAAGTACGAAACTGGGACAATACCATTACCATGATCCCAGCCTATGCATTAGTGTCTGATGCATTTAAGAACTGGCGCGGCATGTCCGAGTCGGGCGGTCGACGAATTAAGCGCTCAATCAATATCGACGTCAATAGCATTCAGTTTTTGACCGATGAAGAACGTATTCGCTTAGGGAAAGTCAATTATTTGAAAGAGTATTTACCGCAAGTATTCAGTGAAATCAGTGTTGCTAATGCCAACATAAGTGATATTGAGATGAAGGTGAATGGCCGTCATTTAACCAATATCGGAACATTTAGAGCATACTTACAAGAGTATTTACGTCGTCATGACAAAGTACATAAAGACATGACATTGATGGTAAGGCAGCTTGCTCCAACCACTGAGGGCTTGCCGATAGAATTATATATTTTTACCAATGATATTCGTTGGACCTATTATGAAGCGATTCAGGCAGACATTTTTGATCACATTTTTGCCGTGTTACCTGAGTTTGGTTTACGTGCGTTTCAAAGCCCAACAGGTACTGACATTCGCAGCATAAAGCAATGTACCGAACAGCATTGATAAGCCGCCAGATAAGCGATATTTGCAGTGGTTAAATTCCTGGTATTAATATCATTGCTGTTGCTGTGGTGGGCGATGCCCGTGCAAGCTAATTGGTTTAATGATATCAATAGGCAAGTTCGCTCGATAGACGTTGAAAAATCACTGACTGCCGAGCCGTTAACCGCCGCAGAGCTAGCTGATTACCCAACAAACTATCAATTTGAACGAGTAATAGTACCAAGCCATCAAACTCCGCTGTTTGTGTTACAAGCAGGGCTTGAGCACCGTGACACTGTGGTGCTTATTCACGGTTTAGGTGAGTTAGCCTCTAAAGACTGGTTAACGGTGATTCCCGCGTTAGCAAAGCAGTATCATGTAGTTGCTATCGATTTACCTGGTTTTGGTCTATCGCAAGGTGCTGTATTTACCTATTCACCTAAAGAATATGCCAAGGTGATCGATTGGGTTATTAGCCATTATCGCCATCCCAATGCTCAGGTACATCTTGTGGGACACTCGATGGGGGCAGCGATTAGCTTATACTATGCTAGTCAGTACCCCAGCAAAATTGAGCAACTCGTACTGGTCGATGCCGCCGGCATTTTGGACCGGACTGCGTATCTAAAACAGATTTCTAAACGAGGTATGGCTAGTAGCGAATTACCACAAGGCTTACGCCGAGTGTTAGCCCAGGTTGATAACTTTGCCGATAAGATACTAGAGAAAACTGGAACCGGGTTAGATCCAACGAAATGGTTAAGTCACAATGAGTCTATTCGTAATATGACCATTGGCGAACAAACCAACACTAATGCGGCATTAGCATTAATGGAACAAAACTTCTCTGTGCTTAATTACCAACAGATGCCTGCGACGCAGTTAATTTGGGGCGCCGATGATCAAGTTGCGCCACTACGGACCGCTCAAGCACTGCTACATGTATTACCTACAGCACAACTGCAGGTTATTGCTGGTGCAGGGCATGTACCGATGAAATCACATCCACACACCTTTAATCAAATGTTATTAACGGGCCTTGCATCGACTTCTACTTTTCCTTCTAATGCTAATGTTTTGGCTCGTGAGCAACATTCAGAAAATAGCAGTAAGCGTATTGGCAAATGCTATCAAGAAAGCCAACAATATTTTTCTGGGCATTATGATCAGCTCATTATTGAAGACTGTAAATTGGTGTTCATTGACAATGTTGATGTAAACCAGCTCACGATGAGTGACTCGATTGTAACCATCAAGTCTAGTCGCATAGGTATGCAGCAGAAAAAGATGAAGATCGCCCGCAGTACTATTAGTGCCACAGACACTCACTTTTTGGGTGAGATTAACAGTACTCGCAGTCGGTTTGATTTAGCTGGGGTAACCTTTTGGGGTGAGTCTCCGGTGTTCATCTCGCAAGAGTCGACTCGGCTAGTGTTATCTTTAGTGCGGATCCATACGCCAACGCACGTTATACGTTTAGGCGGCAGCTATGTGCTAGCCGCTGAGAGTTTAGAAAGCGTGTTATAAAAACCGCTGAATGCTGTGTAAGACACTTCTTGTATATCCAACACTGTCGCACTTCTGATTAATCAATATAAGCTAATTGAGCGTTAATTATTGCAGTACTATTTCTGCTGATAATCAGGAACCATTTTTGGATGATAACCTTTGATTGAACGGTAAAAATCCATTAACTGATTTATTTCGCGTTCAATATCTCCCGTCGGTCTTAACGGTTTGGCAATCACAACCGCTTTGCGGCCAAAATCTAATCCGATTGGCACTATATCAACATCCGCTTTGGCTGCAATATGGTAAAAACCACTTTTCCAACGAGTTACAGGGCTACGTGTGCCTTCAGGTGCTAAGGCCAGTTTATAAAGTGGATCTTGTTGGAATAACAGCACCACGCCATCAACTAAATTATTGTATTTACGTCTATCGACAGGGCTACCGCCCATGGCGCGAAATAGCCATCCCCAGGGCGGAATAAACAGCTGATGCTTGCCTAAAAAATGAATTTTGGTGCCTAAGGCGCTGCGGGCGATAATGCCAATGATGAAATCCCAATTACTGGTATGCGGGCCAACAATAATGACGCATGGCTTAGTATTATCGAGTTGGCCATCAAATTCCCAACCCAGTATTTTGAGTAATCCTAAGCAAAGTGAACTGAACATAGTGTGACCCCAATCATTGAGCTTTATTAAGCTTCTTGTTATTTCAATTTGTCAGCCAAACTGGTGTGGTTAATTGACGTTAATTTGTTGCTGGCATCTGCTGATGCTTACTTTAGCTGATGTGTTATCAGCATAGCCTGCAATCGTACTCATTTCATGCTTAACCTCAATTCAGCTAAGGCATGAGATAAATGTGATTAGTTAAGTTGCTGCAAACTTGTCATTGGCTAGCCTATTGACGCGTTATTTCATCTTGTTAGCAGAATAAATAACAAGTTTGATAGCGATAGTGACTAAGATTGTGTTTTTTATTATGACCTCCTGAACTCTTATCTCGAGTTCAGGTTAACTAATATGTTGCGCTAATGAGTGGTTGGCTTATCAAACTCGGCTATGTGTTTTGCTTCGTCTAGAATAACCTGTTCTAACTCTGCTTCTGATTTCATCCGCTCAAAATCAAACTTCATCCGTTGTTGTTTTGGTAGCTCATTACGCGCTTCCATGATGGGATGGTTTCTAATCAGCTCATAATGGGTAAACAGGTTAGGGAAGTCTGCCACAACTTGTTCTGACAAGGATAATGCATCAAATAATTTACCTATGCGCATAACGCCTTCAGACAGTTCACAACGATCTTCTAGCATTGCTGCGGCAATGTAACGGATATCAGTCAGTATTTGTTGTCTACGTTCTTCAGCTTTAGCCTTACGTTCAGAAAGTGCTTGTTGATTAGCTTGTGTTGTACGTTTAAGCGTTAACAGTAAGTGTGTTGCGTAGGTAGCAAGGGCTACAATGATGAGTAGAGCAATTACGATGGCGGTTGTAGACACAATTTATCCTTTTTTGAATACAAAACTGGCGCGATTTGCGCCAGTTTTTTGATATCAAACCAAGAAATAGCTTGGTATTACTTTCATCGAACAGATTAATCTTTCTGCTGATAATCTTTAAGCATATCGGCACCTGATTCAAAACGATTTAATAGTTCATCGTCACTCAGTTGCTTTTTAGGACTTTGTGTTGGCGTATCATCGCCTTCAGTTAGGCCTAAGCTCAACATCAGTTGCTCAATTTTGTCTAATTGAATATTCAACCACTTTTGATCAGTGTCAGATAAATCACGACCTTCTTCAAGTTGGTCAAGTAACTGATTTAGTCTTGGATCATCTTCAAGTTTCAGTAACTTCTGTTCGTCAGTCAGTTTAGGCTGTTTAGGCTTAACCACTAATGGCGCGGTAACAGACGTAGGTAAAGTAAGTGCTACCGGCTTTTTGCTGCCATGACGGACATCTTTACTCTTAACCGAAGTGTTACCTGATGCTTGTTTAAGCAACGTTTCATTGTGACGGCTGCCTGATTTACGGCCGGTTTCAGATTTTTTACCATCGACCGCGTTGCGATCAACTTTTTTTACTCTAGGTGCAAACTTAGCGCCGTTTTCGCCGCCTTTGCGAGTTTTTTTACTGCGAGCCATGATGTTCTCGTTAGGTTTTCTAAACACGTCCTTGCAGAGCAATTTCTACAAGGCACTAAATAAGGATGCGCTTTATATCAGATTTTGATGATTTTTGCATCAAAACCAGATCTTTCGATGCAAATAATAGCTCAAAATCACTATTTAATGCTAAATATTCGAATGTCTGCTGCTGGTAAAAGCTTACATGAGTTGGATTGTTTTTGTAATGCCATTTGGCAAAATGGTCTTGATCGGTCAATAAAGGCGTGCCTATTGCTAACCAGCCATTGGGTTTAACCAGTTGATTGAGTAATTTCCATTCACGGTGTGGATGACGAAAGTGTTCGAATACCCGGTAACAACATACAAAATCATAGCTATGTTGCAGTACCGACTGATCTGCAGCAAAGAATGGGTCGTACTGATTAACAAGATGACCAGCATCAACAATGGATTGTCTGCTCTGTTCGTCAAGTAAGCGGCCAAAATTAAGACCAGTTAACGCACCGCTCTGTTGCTGAGATATTTGGGCTAATAGTGGCAGAATAAATTGCGATAATGGTTTCTGATTCGATGACTTTTGCGATCGACCGTAACGCTGACGCTCAACATCTGGCATAAGATGTGATTTTGGGTTAGCAAAGACTAAGCCACACCGTTCGCAGATGTAGAAAGCTCTTTTTTTGTCTTGAACAAAAAAATCAGCACTATGATTACAAAGCGGACATACGTTCATCAAATACAGCATTACCTAAGTATTGACTTAATAAACGATTATATAGCGAATGCGGTTAATTTAAAGTAAGTATTTGAAATGAAGTTGATATTGATGCTATTTGGGCATAAAAAAAAGCGGCAGTATAAACTGCCGCCTCGTAAAATAGTGCCTAACGCACTTTATTCTGATTCCAAGTATCCGTACTTGCTATGTGACTATCCCGGTCAGATCTTTATTTCTTCTGCTTTCCATGCCGTTTTTAATTGTTATTGGTCATCAATGACGCTTTTTTATATTCTGTTGCCGTCCTGACTACAGCTTCCGTAGATGGTCTTCAATGACGCATCATTATCCTAATTGTCTTCAATGACATTAGTTAACCATCCTTGTTACTTTATACCTTCGAGCGATAAAGCTTCCAGCGGGTGCATCCTCAGCAATAAGCTTTGTTTGCCATTATTTGAATCCTTCAAATAATACTCTGGGTTATCAGTCACTCTGTTGTGTAAGGCAGTGCTAAATAGCATGTCGACCAATCGGTCTATTCCTTACAAATTCTGCGACCAGTATTTCAAAATGAAATCTCGACTCATATTATTATTATTAGTGAGTGGTCTTAAATTATTATTATTATGAATTATCTTTATTCTTATATCTTAAATGTATCAGTCCGAAACCTGCTTGATGTTATTAGATTTATGTTACAAACAGTTGGGTTTACCTCGGTACGGGGTGTATTTAACGCTAAAAGTGTGAACACTGTCAAGTAATAATCGATGAAGCTTACGTCAACGTCAACTTGGTGGCATAAAAAAAGGGCTAGAAAGCCCATTTTTTTATTAGTAAATATTCAAGGGTATTAGTGCTTAATACTTGAAATATATTTAGATAATGCTTCGATATCAGCATCAGATAATTTTTTAGCTACATCTTGCATCATGCCATTTAAATCGTTGTGACGAACTCCATCACGAAATTGTGTTAGCTGAATTTTGATATAGTTAGCATGCTGACCACCCACGACAGGGAAGCCTGCAGCAGCTGCGCCTTGGCCTTCAGGACCATGACAGGCAACACATGCTGTAATACCACGAGCGGCGTCACCGCCTTTATACAGTTTTTCACCTGCTGTGGGTACGTCGGCAACATCGGCGACAACTTGTACTTGGCTTGCAAAGAATGCTGAAACATCAGCGATGTCTTCATCACTGAGCCCCATTGCAAAACCGATCATAATTGGGTTCATGCGACCTTCAGCACCACCGGTTTTAGCAGCAAGACGAAATTCTGTTAATTGTTTTTCAAGATAGGCAGGGTGTTGTCCTGCTAATTTAGGATACATATCAATCATGCTATTGCCGTCAGCACCGTGACAGGCAGAACATACGATTGCTTTAGTTTTGCCTGCTTCAGCATTACCTTCAGCCATAACTGATGATGACATAGCGGCGACTACAGACAGCGCAAGAGCTAACTTTTTCATGGCGTTCCAACTTCTAGTTAATTTATTGTCCTGAGCTTACTAGGAAGACCCGCAAGCGTGGTAAAATGTTTTTTCCAAGCGCTCTGATGTAGTTTACGATGCTCGTGAAGAGCTAGATCATTTATGACTACATCACACATATCAGCGTTGCTTGGGTATATAATGTGATCAGGCTAATATTTTACACGAAAATGTGCAAAAGTAAGCAATTGTTAAAAATTTATGGTAATGCGTTTACTAGAAGTAATTTAATTGGAGTTAAGAGTGACAGAATCTCGTATCGATTTCCGTAGGGCTAAGTTTTTAATCAGTGCGCCGGATATTGCGCATTTAGATCAGTATCTTCCTGGGGATATCGGGGTGGAGATTGCGTTCGCTGGGCGCTCTAATGCCGGTAAGTCCAGTGCGCTAAATGCGCTTACTGAACAAAAAAGTTTAGCTCGAACCAGTAAAACGCCAGGTCGAACCCAATTGATCAACGTGTTTCAGCTAGATGATGATCGTCGTTTAGTCGATTTACCTGGCTATGGTTTTGCGCAAGTTCCTTTAGCATTAAAACATAAATGGCAAGAAGCGCTTGGCGAATATCTACAAAAGCGTGCTTGTTTAAGTGGTGTGGTGGTATTGATGGATATCCGTCATCCATTGAAAGATCTCGATATGCAAATGATTGAGTGGGCAGTATTAAGCAACATTCCTGTATTAGCATTGCTAACAAAATCGGATAAATTGACTCAAAGCGTCAAAATGAAAACCGTTAATGATGTGCGTGCAGCCTTAAAAGATTTTGGTGATAAAGTGCAAGTTGAGACACTATCGTCGCTAAAAGGCACCGGTAAGCCCAAAGTGTTGAGCATCTTAAATGATTGGTGTCATCCAGAATGGTTAGCTGAGCAGAAGGCAGAGCAAGCGTCGGAGTCGGAGTTAGCACCAGAGTAGCGGTCGAGTGATATAAAAGATTAGCAAAATTAAGAACCGGCAAATATGTCGGTTTTTTTTCGTCTGAGTTTTCTACGTTGTAACAATGGCGATTTTTAAGCAAAAAAAAACCGATAACCAAACGGCCATCGGTACAAATAAATTAGCTCTTTTGGGGAGAAGCTAAATTCAACAAGACTCAAGTGCCATCAACTCAATTTGATGACTCTCAATAACCGTATAATAACTGTTTTTTAACCAACATTAAAGTATTTACTCTAAATATTTTTAATGATGAAAAAAAATCAAAAAAAAAGCCCCAGCAACCTAAGTTGCTGGGGCGCCGAATTTGGCTAGTCACTATCGCTAGTGAAATAAAGGTTTGAAAGATTGAACATCTTAACCTCTGTACCCTACAACGAATATAATAGCTTATTCGCCTTAAAATGAAAAACTGTTTTTCATAAAAAGATATAATAACTGTGACTGCAAACTCAAAATAGTCTTTATTTGCCGCTTAGAACGATGAACTAGTCGGTTATATATCATTAAATTGGTCATTGAGGCATAGGTTGAGTAATAGAGGATGCATAGGTGGTGAGGATATTTATTGCGCTAAGCGTTCAGTTCAGTTCATTTCATTTCAGTTTAGCCATAGTTACAATGTCCAAATAAAAATACCGCATTCTAATGAATACGGTATTTTTGTTTTAGCTACAGACGTTTATTTTGCAAACATAACCTAAGCCAATGACTAGTGGGCTTCATTCCAGTTGTCGCCAATGCCAGCCTCGGCTAATAATGTCACGTCTAATGACGCTGCTTGCGCCATTAAATCGCACACTTTGGTTTTGAGGGTTTTAGCCTGGGCCTCATCCACTTCAAATACTAATTCATCGTGTACTTGCATTATCAGGGTAATTTCACCTTGAGTGTCTTGGTTAATCCACTGGTGAATGGCTATCATGGCTTTTTTGATGATGTCTGCTGCTGTTCCTTGCATCGGAGCGTTAATCGCTGCACGTTCAGCTGCCTGACGACGCATTGCATTACGGTCGTTGATTTCAGGCAAGTATAAACGACGTCCGAATAATGTAGATACGTAACCTAGCTCAGCGGCGATGGCTCGGGTTTCTTCCATGTATTTGAGTACACCGGGATAGCGAGCAAAATACGTGTCGATATACTTTTGTGCTTCATTGCGTGGAATATCGAGCTGTTTGGCTAAACCAAACGCAGACATTCCATAAATTAAGCCAAAGTTAACCGCTTTAGCGCGGCGACGTTGCTCAGTGGTGACTTCTTCAAAGTGCACTCCAAAGACTTCCGCTGCGGTAGCTTTATGAATGTCTTTGCCTTCTGCGAATGCGGTTAGCAAGCCTGCATCTTGAGATAAATGAGCCATGATCCGCAGTTCTATTTGCGAATAATCGGCAGCTAAAATTTTACGACCTGCGGGGGCAATAAAGGCTTGGCGAATACGACGGCCTTCTTCAGTACGGATCGGAATATTCTGTAAGTTTGGCTCACTTGATGACAAACGACCGGTTGCAGCATTAGCTTGGTGGTAACTAGTATGCACTCTGCCAGTCGTGGCATTAACCATAAGCGGCAGTTTGTCGGTATAAGTGCTCTTTAATTTGGCTAGGCTACGATGTTCAAGAATAACTTTAGGTAAAGGGTAGTCAAGTGCCAGCTCCACTAATACATCTTCTGCTGTTGATGGCGCACCTTTAGGGGTTTTCTTCTTTATTGGATAACCTAGTTTTTCAAAAAATAGCGTTTGTAGTTGCTTTGGTGAAGCGAGGTTAAATTTTTCTTCGGCAATTTCGTAGGCTTTATTTTCCAAATCATCAAGCTTTTTGGCTAACTCACCACTTTGTTGACTAAGTAGCATTGAATCAATCAATACACCTTGGCGCTCTACATCAGACAATACTTGTATTAATGGTAATTCTAGCTCATTAAATACACTGGCCAGTTCTGGTTCTTTTTCAAGCCTTGGCCATAGATGTTGATGTAAACGCAGAGTGATATCGGCATCTTCAGCGGCGTATGGCCCAGCAATATCCAAATGAACTTGATTAAACGTCAGCTGCTTTGCGCCTTTGCCAGCGACTTCTTCAAAACTAATATTTTTATGGCCAAGGTATTTTAACGCTAAACCGTCCATGTCGTGACGCGATGCGATTGAATTAAACACATAGGATTCGAGCATAGTATCGAAGCGTATACCTTTGAGGGTAATACCTGCGTTGGCTAAAATACTCATATCGTACTTCAGATTTTGACCCACTTTTTGTGGTTTTTCGCCTTCAAGGATCGGACGCAACTTTTCAAGCGCTATGGTTTTATCAATTTGCTGCGGCGCATCAAGGTAATCATGTGCTAACGGTAAATAGGCTGCTTTACCTGCTTCGGTAGCAAATGATAAACCGACAAGTTCCGCTTCCATGTAGTTGAGACTTGTGGTTTCGGTATCAATCGCTATCAGTTCGGCGCTATTAAGTTTTTCAATCCATTTATCAAGCGCTTCTATGGTCAGAATCGTTTCATACTCAGCTTCAATGGTTGGCGATACGGTGATTTCTTCTTCGCTATCTTGGCTGATGGTACCGCGGGGTTGCTTATTATCGAGTACTTCCGCTAACCAACGCTTGAATTCCATTTCACCGAAGCATTTAATGAGTTCATCACGGTCTTGAGGCTTAACCGTCATTTGATGCCAGTCTTGTGCTAACTCGACATCGGTTTTAATGGTCGCCAGTTCATATGACAACTTTAACATGTCGGCATTTTCGATGATTTTAGCCGGCATGGTTTTCGAGCCTCTAAAGCCAACTTCAACGACGCTTTGTGGATCGGCTAAAATATTTTCTACACTTCCTACACCAAGCAGCATCGCCAGCGCGGTTTTCTCACCGACGCCAGGTAAACCTGGAATGTTATCGGACTTGTCGCCCATGAGTGCTAAGAAGTCGATTATTCTATCGGGACTGACACCATATTTCGTTTTGACCTCTTCAGGGCCCATAATGGTATCTGTCATGGTATTGATTAACGTGACATGCTCATTCACTAGCTGTGCCATGTCTTTATCGCCGGTACTGATTAATGTCGCCCGGCCTTCTTTACTCGCTTGAAGGGCGATGGTACCGATCACATCGTCGGCTTCCACACCAGAAATGCTGATCAAAGGTAAACCCATTGCGTGAATGATTCTATGTAATGGTTCTATTTGATTACGCAGATCATCGGGCATAGGTGGGCGCTGGGCTTTGTATTCACTGTACATATCGTTGCGGAAAGTTTTGCCTTTAGCATCGAAAACAACAGCGATATGACTAGGACTGTAACGGCTTAATAAACTACGAAGCATGTTAACAACACCGTAAACCGCGCCTGTTGCTTCACCTTTTGAATTGGTTAAATGAGGCGGCGCATAATAAGCGCGATAAAGATAAGATGAGCCATCAACTAAGATGAGCGGGTTATTGGGAATTGTTGGCATAATTAATATTCGTGTTCAGTATTTTGCGAGACTAATAGGATGACATTATACCCATAGCACCTCAAGATGCTTGTGCGATTGTCAGTTATTTACCCAAGATAGTGTCAATAATCGTAACGTTTGACTCGTTGTGTATCCAGTGAGGTTTTTTGGGCAATTTTATAGAGAAAAGCCAACAATCAGCCACGCCAAAAGACTCTCAGCCTGTGGATAAGTCTGTGAGTGAATTAATCAACGTTGCTGGATAGATTTTCTTACGGCTTGAAATGAAATCAGTAACTAGTTGAGTTATATGTTCTTTTTTATTTTTTGTGAGCTAAATATTATTTCTAATAAATATTACTAATTTGTGGACTTTTTTATTGATGTCAGTTAAGTCACAATCGAATTCAGTGATGTTTTATGACTAAAAAAAAGGCATCTAGCAAATTCGACGTTCTAAGTTAGCACGATTTTTAATCAGATCAATCGTTTTGTTGGTTTTTTGTTGTAAATTTTACATTATCAATTAAAAGTTGAAGGAAGATGTCATGAAAAAGATTGCTGTTTTACTGAGTGGCTGTGGTGTATTTGATGGGACTGAAATTCACGAGGCTGTATTAACCCTACTGGCGATTACGCGAGCGGGTGCTCAATATCAATGCTTTGCTCCAGATATTACCCAAATGCATGTGGTGAATCATTTAACCGGTGAGGTCAACACCGACGAAACCCGTAATGTATTAGTTGAGTCTGCACGGATCGCTCGTGGGGAAGTGCTTAATGCCAGTACATTAGAGGTAAGTCAATTTGATGGTTTGGTGATCCCTGGTGGTTTTGGTGCGGCTAAAAACTTATCCAATTTTGCAACCACAGGCAGTAATTGCCATATTCAGCCAATTGTAGAAAACTTTATTCGTGAGTTTGCGTTAGCGCATAAACCTGTCGGTTTTGTGTGTATTTCACCGGTGATGATCCCTCATATTTACGGCGCAGGTGCTATAGGCACAATTGGAACTGATTCTGAGACGGCTCATGCATTTACTGAAATGGGCGGTAAGCATAAAAATGTGCAAGTTGAAGATATTGTCGTTGATGAAGTCAATAAAATCGTCAGTACACCTGCGTATATGCTAGCAACGTCGATTTTAGAGGCACATATTGGCATTGAGAAGTTGGTTAATAAAGTACTCGAAATGGCTTAGTGATTTGGGCTGAGATGCATTGTGAATATGAGCGGATTAATGATAAAAAGAGTGCCACCTAAAGTGGCATTTTTATTTATAGTTAGCTGGTTTTAGTGGTAGGTGAGGTTCTACTATCAAATAATGCTTGGGCTAACCCAACACAAAGCCCTGCAATGTGGGCGCCATTCGCAATTGGCATGCCTAACACATCAGTAAAGCCGAGAACCAACCAAACGAGCATAAATCCCATATAAGATTGCGGCAAACTAATACCGCAGCTAGGTTTACGAATACCCATTAGCCAAGTGTAACCTACCACAGCGTATACGACGCCAGACAAGCCACCAAAATTAGGCCCTGTCATGTAAAACTGCACAATATTAGGCAAAGTGCCCGCGACAACTAATAAAAAAAGTAACGGTCGAGTACCCAAATTGGTTTCAATTTTACCGCCTAAGTACCACCACCACAGCAAATTAAAGATAATATGCATAGCAGAAAAGTGCATTAAGCTTGGGGTGAATACCCGCCACACTTGGTTTACATCACTGTCCGCAACGGCACTAAAAAAAGATAACTTAGTGAAGATGGCATCGGCAAAACCAAGGTTCATGCCCGCGAAAACGGCAACACAAGCAAAAAAGCACACTAATGTCAGTGGGCCTGCACCTGTCATAAACTGTTGAATTAAGCCTTTAGTTCCTGGGCCATAGTCAAATTTGGTATCCGTTGCACCGTTGTCCCAAGAGGCTTGCAAGTATTTACTATCGTATGGGTTTTTAGCAAACTCAATTAACTCGGCGCGAGCTTGGTTTTCATCGGCGGGGTTAGTGATTATTAGGCCAACACCTTGAGAATGAGTCACGGCATGGCATTGAATATTTAACCCTTTGAGGTGGTCAATAAATGCTTGTGCTGCACGTGCATTAGGTAGTTGGCCGATTTCTATCATGCGTGAGCCAAGCTCCAGGCACTATAACCACCATCTAAACTGTAGATGTCGTCAAAACCTTGTTCGTTTAAATAACTGGCTGCGCTTTGGCTGCTCATTCCATGGTAGCAGACAACAACGACAGGCTTGTCCATATCAGCACCGCCAATGAAGTCAGCTAGGTTTTCGTTGCTTAAATGGGTCGCACCTTCAATATGGCCAGCGGCAAAACTCGCTGCGTCGCGAATATCAACAACTTGTATGTCGTTAGATTCAGTCGACATATGGATAAGCTCATTAATAGACAAATGTTTAAAACCAGACATGATATTACCTATAAAAATATACAAATAGCGATGTGCTTAGCGTCAGTTTGCAACAAGGGGTTGTATTAATACAACCCCTTGTTGGTGTACTGACTCATTAAGCCACAATACTGAGACAGTAAAGCTTAATCCCAGTTCAATATAACTTTACCTGACTGGCCTGAGCGCATTGCATCGAAGCCTTTCTGGAAATCATCAATACTAAAGTGATGAGTAATGATAGGTGACAAGTCTAAGCCTGATTGGATTAAGCTTGCCATTTTGTACCAAGTTTCGAACATTTCACGGCCATAAATGCCTTTGATGATCAACCCTTTAAAAATGATTTTGCTCCAGTCGATGGCCATCTCGCCGCCAGGAATACCTAGCATGGCAATTTTACCGCCGTGGTTCATGGTGTCTAACATCGCGTGGAATGCCGATGGTACGCCTGACATTTCTAAACCGACGTCGAAGCCTTCTGTCATGCCAAGTTCTTTCATAACATCTTTAAGGTTTTCTGTTGCGACGTTAACCGCGCGAGTCGCACCCATTTTTCGGGCAAGATCAAGTCGGTATTCATTTACATCAGTAATCACAACATGACGAGCGCCGACGTGTTTACAAACCGCTGCAGCCATAATACCAATAGGACCCGCACCGGTAATCAACACATCTTCGCCGACTAAATCAAACGATAATGCAGTATGTACCGCATTACCGAATGGATCGAATATAGCCGCTAAATCATCTGGAATATCCGCAGGAATTTTGAAGGCGTTAAACGCTGGTAACACTAAATATTCGGCAAACGCACCATCACGATTCACACCAACGCCTGAAGTATTACGGCATAAGTGGGTACGACCAGCACGACAGTTACGACAATAACCACAAGTGATGTGACCTTCTCCAGATACACGATCGCCAATACTAAACCCACGTACTTCCTGGCCAACATCGACCACTTCGCCGACATATTCATGGCCGGCAATCATCGGAACTGGAATGGTTTTTTGTGACCATTCATCCCAGTTGTAGATATGCACGTCAGTACCACAAATCGCTGTTTTACGAATTTTAATTAGCAGGTCGTTGTGACCCATTTCTGGTTTTGGTGCATCGACCATCCAGATGCCTTCTTCAGGCTTTAACTTACTTAATGCTTTCATGTTGATGACCTATTTTTAGTCTGAGCTATCGTTAACCACTGTTACGCGATGCTGTTATTAATCTATGCTTCTATTAACCTATGCTTTTATTAGTCAAGTTAGCTTAGATAATGCCCATATCTTTACCAATACGGGTAAAGGCACCGATAGCATGATCAAGTTGCTCGCGAGTGTGCGCAGCAGACATTTGGGTACGAATACGCGCTTGGCCTTTTGGTACCACTGGGAATGAAAAGCCAACTACGTAAATATGCTCTTGTAATAAACGGTTAGCAAAGTCGCCGGCCAATTTAGCATCGCCAATCATGACTGGAATAATGGCATGGTCTGCACCACCTAAGGTGAACCCAACCGCAGACATTTGCTCACGGAAATAACGACTGTTTTCCCATACTGCTTCACGCAAGTCTTGACCTGTTTTTAGCATTTCAAGCACCCGGATAGACGCACTAACAATAGAAGGCGCTAATGAGTTTGAAAATAGGTAAGGGCGAGAGCGTTGACGTAACCACTCAACGACTTCTTTTTTCGCTGCAGTAAAACCACCCGATGCGCCGCCTAATGCTTTACCTAAGGTACCGGTAATAATGTCGACACGATCCATGACATTACAGTATTCATGGGTTCCACGACCATTTTGACCGATAAAGCCTACTGCATGAGAGTCATCGACCATCACCAATGCGCCGTACTTATCTGCTAGATCACATACACCTTGAAGGTTAGCGATTACGCCGTCCATTGAGAACACACCGTCAGTGGCGATCAAAATGTTGCGTGCACCAGCAGCTTGAGCTGCAATGAGCTGAGTTTCTAAGTCGGCCATGTCATTGTTGGCATAACGGAAACGCTTAGCTTTACATAAACGCACACCATCAATAATTGAAGCATGGTTTAGCGCGTCGGACACAATAGCGTCCTCGGCATCTAATAAGGTTTCAAAAAGACCCGCATTAGCGTCGAAGCAAGACGAGTACAAAATGGTGTCTTCCATACCTAAAAAAGCACTTAGGCTAGCTTCTAATTGCTTATGAATGTCTTGAGTACCACAAATGAATCGTACCGATGCCATACCAAAACCGTGACTGTCTAAACCGGCTTTTGCGGCTTTGATAAGTTCAGGATGATTGGCTAAACCTAAATAGTTATTGGCGCAGAAGTTAATCACTTCTTCACTGTTAACTTGAATAGCTGTTTGCTGAGCGGAAGCAATGACGCGCTCACTTTTGTATAAACCATCGGCTTTTACATCGACAATTTGCTGATTAATTCGGTCGTAAAAAGAGGTAGATGCCACCTGTGTTCTCCTAAATATGGTTATTATGCTTATCCAAATCACGCAGTAAAACACCGCGATAAATGACAGGGTGTTTTGGAGTTATTGGCATTCTAACCTTTATTTTTGCCGCTCTACAGCGTTTTTTTTAGTCGTCAGACCAACATGAGTTAGATTAGGGGTATCGACATATTCACATTAAAAAAACTAATCATTAACATGGTTGGTGACTGGATATGAAAGGCGGGTGATAACCCTAAGTTAATCCGCTAATAACTGATTCAATTGTAGTTGGTTATTGGCGGATTGGAAATTCTGTAATCGATGCGAGGTAAACGAAATACTTAGCTTATGTTTGCGCGACGCTATGGCGTTCTTGGCTGGCTATGTCTAAGTAGTGTTGCTCTAAACGACAAAATGTTGCGCTTGAAGTGGGAGTAGAGTAAGCCTGAAAAATCATCAAGACTCTTAATAGTCCATCGTATAGCGTGGCTTTAGTGATGGTTGATGTACTCGATTGAGTTAATTGGTAGCTAATCCAGAAACTGACCATCATTTTAATGGTGTCGGCAAGCGCGGTTACTTTATTATCATCGACGTCTAGGAAACCGTCTTTTTTGAGTTTGCGCAGTACATCACTTGAGCGAGTCAGTACTTGTTGTTGAGCATGTAAGTAGCGTTTCTTTAGCGCATCATCACGGCTTAAAATATCGGCTAAGTTGGCATACATAAACCTAAACTGCCATAAGGTATAGAACATGGCATCAAAATAACCCATTAATAATTCAATCGTAATAGGCACATCATCATAAGGCTTAAAGCCTGACTCTAAATGACTTTCATATAGACTGAAAATTGAATTAATAATGTCTTCCTTATTGCGAAAGTGGTAGTACAAATTGCCCGGACTAATGCCTAAATGGGCTGCAATATGGTTGGTGGTAATACTACGCTCACCGTGTTCATTGAATAGTTCTAAGCTGGTAAAAATGATTTTATCGCGGGTTTTCATGTGATTTCCATATTCATTATTGACTTATTGTCGCTCAAATAATTCGTTAAGCCGACTTAATATGAGTATGTTAACATTGTGCTTATCTGACAAGCAAAAATCGATGACCCATCTTACATGAACCGTATTGTTTATTCTTTGTTCCTATATTTGTTGTTTCCGCTGGTGATTCTTTATTTAGCATTTCGTGCCATAAAAAGTGTCGACTATCGTAGCCGTTGGTCTGAACGTTTCGGTTTTGCTAAGTTAACCAAAACGGATGTGTTGATCCACAGTGTGTCGATGGGAGAAACGTTAGCGGCGATTCCGTTGATTAAGCAGCTGATGACTGCGCACCCAGATTATGCTTTTACCGTTACTACAACCAGCCCAACAGGGTCTGCTGAAGTGACTAAAGCATTTGGCGATACAGTCCAGCATTGCTATTTACCGTTTGATTTTTCATATGCAATTAAACATTTTTTACGCCAATTACAGCCCAAAGTGTGCATTATCATGGAGACCGAGTTGTGGCCAAACTTAGTCCACTTTGCAGAGCAGCAACAAGTGACTCTGATTTTAGCCAATGCACGCTTATCGCAAAAGTCCGCTGATAAATACGCTAAAAAGCGTCGTTTGGCTGTGCCAATGTTAAACAAACTCAACTTGATTACCGTACAAACTAAAGCTGAAGCCGAACGGTTTATTACCCTGGGAGTGACTCGTCAGCGCATACATGTGTGTGGCAGTTTAAAGTTTGATCTCACTATTGATCCCATCAAAAAACAGCAAGCCAACACGCTTCGAGCCAAGTGGGATCGGGTTAATTCACCTATTTGGGTTGCAGGGAGTGTTCACCCCGGCGAGTTTGAGGCCATTTTGAGCGCCCATAAACAGCTACTAGCTTGTTTCCCGAATGCATTATTGATTATGGCGCCCCGACATCCTGAGCAATTTAATTTAGCGGCTATTACCATTACCCAATCTGGATTGACGTTAGCTAGACGCAGTATGAATGATGAAGTTAACAGCCAGACTCAAGTGTTACTTGGTGACACTATGGGGGAGCTAGTGATGCTATACGGTACAGCGGATCAGGCATTTGTTGGCGGGACACTGATTAATAATGGTGGTCATAACCCGCTTGAACCTGCTGCCATGGGGCTACCTGTATATGTCGGCCCCAACCATTGGGATTTTGCTGAAATCACCCAGTTACTTGCCGATGCTGGTGCATTAATCTGTATTAGCTCTGCAGATGAATTGGCGCAAGAATTACAAAATAAGTTTACCAATAGCCATATGTATCAATCCGCGTCCTTTGCTGGATTAGCAGTCGTTGAGCAAAATCGGGGCGCGCTTTTAAAGCAGTTTACCCTCATTAACGAGCTCATCGTGTAACATTTTTCTGTCAGTCATTTGAACATAAACGTATAAAAATAGACGCTCATTAGCGTCTATTTTTATCACCACCCCATACCAGAGTTAGCTTTAGATTGGGTTGATTCTTTGATAACCGGCAAGTAATTGCTGCCAATGCAGTTGACTAAATTGCAGCGTAGTCAGTTTAGCGTGCTCTTTGTTAAAAGAACGTAGCAAGCGGTCTAAATTGGCCTGTTGCCATGTAGGCTGTGGTGTGCGTAATTCACCTCTATCAAAGTCAATTAAATAGAATTTTCCGTGTGCCAGTAAGATGTTTTTGGCATTTAAATCGGCGTGATATACCCCACGTTGATGAAATTTGGCAATGGTTTCGCCTAATAAATACCATTGCGATTCTGTCATTGGGTTATGGCTTAAGTAAGCCACTAAATCATTTGCACCAGCAACATGTTCAATAATAATATCGGCTCGATACCATAAACCAAAACGTTCAACATTCGCCGCAATAGGGCGTGGAACCGTAAATCCTTCTTGATACAAAACTTCAAGAATCGCTAACTCTGCCACAGCACGGGTTCGTTGTAGGCCGGTATAGAAGTAGGCATCTCGGCTGAATTTTTCCATCATTCCACCGCGCCAATAATGGCGTAACACCCATGTTTGCGGGCTGTCCGAGTTTTCGGTTTTGACAAACCATGTGGTGTAACGGCCTTTGGACTGACCCACCACTGCATTTTTTTCTCGCCAACCATCAACCGCGAAGTCTTGCGGTGCTAAGTGTTGGGCAGTGGTTTCACACCATGCAATATGGCCAAGTTGGGTGTTTTTTATTTGCATCTAATTATCAATAGCATTGGTTAGATTGTGGATCGAAATAACATTATACCTTAAGATCACTAACTTGCCTTCACCGCCTTAATTCTTCACTCAAGCATATTGGATAATCAATGAAAGCTGACTTTAGTGCGATACGTTCATTATGTTTACTGCGTTTGTCTGCCATTGGTGATGTTTGCCACGCAGTAGCAATGGTGCAGGCTATTCAAAAACAGTATCCAGACCTGAGTATTACGTGGATTATTGGTAAGGTTGAATATCAATTACTTAAGCATTTGCCTGGGATCCAGTTTGTTATTTTCGACAAGTCCAAGGGCTGGCGTAGCTATGTTCAGTTACGTCGTGATTTACAAGGCCAACGTTTTGATGTGCTGCTGCATATGCAAGTTGCACTTCGTGCGACCATAGCCTCATTAATGATCAAGGCGCGGGTTCGGGTCGGGTTTGATAAGGCCAGAGCCAAAGAAGGTCAGTGGTTGGTGACCAATCACGCCGTTGACCCCTTGGCGACACCGCATGTGTTAGACGGTTTTATGGGCTTTGCTAAAGCCATTGGTGTAGAAGACTTAACGCCAAGTTGGAATATTCCTGTACCACAAGCCGACACCGACTTTGCCAAACAACTGGTGGGCGATGATAAAGTCATGGTGATTTGCGCAGCTGCCAGTAAGGCCGAACGCAACTGGCTGCCAGAGCGTTACGCTGCCGTTGCTGATTATGCTATTACGCAGGGATTCAGAGTAATGTTGTGCGGCGGCCCAACAGCGTTAGAAAAAAATCTAGCGGATGCGATTCAATCGCATAGCCAACAGCCATTGGACAACCAAGTAGGCAAGACATCTTTGACTCAGCTGCTTGCAGTGTTAAAACAAGCCAAGTTAGTGCTGGCACCTGATACTGGACCCTTGCATATGGCTGTCACTCAGGGAACACCAGTTATTGGTTTGTATGCTCATTCAAATCCAGGACGAACAGGACCTTATCTGTATCGCCAGTACACTGTCAGTGTTTACCCGCAAGTGATAGCCAAGCAATTTGATGCTCCAGTGAAATGGGGCACGCGTGCTAAAGGTGAGCATTTAATGGTGATGATAGAAGTTGATCAGGTAAAGGCTCAGTTTGATCAATTCATTAAGCAGTAAAAAGCTCGTCTTGAAGCGAGCTGTCATTATCTGAATTAGGATTTAATATTTATACTTGCCACGGAATAAACCAAATATCGCACTCAAAAGTGCTACAGGTAACTTTGTTTTTCGATGTTGTTTGAGTATGTACCAATTCCAAGCTTGTTTTTTATACTCAAGAATTTGTTCATTTGTTAATGTATCGTTGAACATATCGCAGAAATCGATGATGTATTTCAATTCTCTCATCGGGATATCTTGGCGATAACCTCTACCTGAATAATGAATGAAATCTGCTTTTTGATAATCATCATGCCCTAAAAGTTGCATACGATTAAAGTTAGCTTCTACACCTATGCTTTTTATATTATCTCTCCTGATGAGATAGTTAATATAGGTTTGATCGTAAAATTTAACGTTGTTACAAATAGCCTGCATTTCTTCAATATTGGCTTTATCAAATAGGCCGGTTTCTTTAGATAGCAAAAACATCCCAGAGTTGTAATAAACTATTTTATTGTCTTCTTTTGGCCAGTCGACCTCGCCTAAGATATTATTAATTTGCACCGCTTGCTCACCGCGATCGCGATGAGCCCCTTCATTGAACATATAAACCGTATCAAGGTCAGAATATAGTTCAAATATATCTCGTGCCCATGGTGTCACGATAATATCTGCGTCTAGATACAGTACTCGATCATATTCTTTGAGTATCTCTGAAATATATAGCTTTTCAGACCATGCCGGGCTGGAGTCAAATTTAGGGTTACTGACATGAATTTTATAATGCAGTTGATCTGAAACGATGACATCAGCCCCAATTCTTTTACCATAAGCTTTAAAGCTGGCAATGGCAGCGCGATACATTGGGTTATCGCCAATAGCGAGTGTAAAAATAGCCTTCTTCATCCGTTCACCTTGCGTATATTTATATATTGGGTGTTAAGTCTTTAACCGAGAGAGTTCATTTTTTTATATTGTTGGAATACTCGGTCAACGCTGATGTCTTCAATGTGGCCCCTACCTTCTGTTGCATACATGACATGCGATACCTCACTTTCTGGTGGTGCCCAATAAGGCTTTTTCTCACGCATCATCGCTAATAAAGGACGTTGAGCAGCAAAAGCAAAGTGCAATATTGCCGTATCGACTGTTATCACAAAATCGGAGTGTGCAATGAGTGATGGTAGTTCAAAAAAATGTTCGTTAACGGTGAAAACAGCCGTTTGCGTATTTGTTCGAACCGTAAATTTTTCAGTTTCAATACTAACAGAGTCAAAGTTTTCTTGAGTGACATTAATAATGAAACGTTGACTAGAATCAATTGCCGATATTTTTTCAATGAGGGAGAATAATTGTGATAATTTCCAATCTTTTTTCTCATTGGTTGATAAGTGATTTAAAAATATGAGTTTCCCTTGTTTTTCTGGGTCACTAAATTTGGAGTTTAACCACGACTGAGTAATGGGTTCAATTGCGTCCGGGGTCTTTAACGTCGGCATTAATTGCTCGGAAGTTAAGGTAAGTCCCAAAACTTCACTAAATATCATATTGTATCTGTCAGTAATGTGGTGCGACTTAGGTAAGTTACTCTCATCTAAAATAAAAGTATGGCCTGAATGGCGAAAAAATATCTTGTTTAACCATCCAAATGAAGCACTTTTAGGGATGCTCGACACGATAAACGCTTTGTCGTTTATGCTGCGAGCGATTTGTGAATATTGTCGACTTTTACTGACAGAATGACAAAAAATAATGTCATACTTACGCAGTTTGGCTTGCTCCACATGGCTTTGCATTGCTAATTTTGAATCAGTGCAGCCGTAAGTGAGCTTAAAGGCACCCTCTGTATCCATCCATTGTTGCAAAATTTTGCTTCTAGATAAGCGCCAGCTATCACTATTACAGCGAATATCATCTAACCATATGTCGATTTCAATATGAGCATATTGCTTTTTTAAAGCGATAAGAAAGGTTTTTAAGTAAAGGAAGTCACCTAACGCAACTGGCGAAATAAACAGTAAGCGTTGACATGTTTGCAATTGCTTTGTAGACACTATTGGCATATGAATAGACAGCTTTGTTGATCGTTATACTTGAAATAATACCTTGAAAAGAGGGCTTTTTGAATCAATACCTTGAGAAAAGCTAATAGATGTATTGATTTCATTTGATATCAGATTGGTCGGTTGAGAGGATTAGATGTAAATTGAGGCGTGTTATCATTTATACTAGTGCTCTTTGCAAATTCTGATGCGGAATTATTAATAGGAATTGACTTGCGATGATTTGTTTTGATGTTTTACATCCCTATTATTTACCACAATACTTTCCTGTCGCTGAAGAGCTACAGAAGCGTTCGGTTCCTGTGACATATGTTATCTACAAGAGTGTTGATCAGCAGTCGGTATTGGAAGCGCTTGTAAGTAAGCATCAGCTAAATGTTGTCTGGGTTAATGATGAATCAGAAGCGCTTGAATTTTATTTGTTGAACAAGCCTCAATGGGTTGTGTTCGGTAATGCATTTGCTTCAGCGTCACGATTAAAAGGGATCAGTCAGACTGCTTTGATGCAGCATGGTGTCGGGCCAAAGTCGGTATATTATACTGTTTCAAAAGGCGATATTGAAGTTCGCTTTGTGGAAGGGCAATATCGTTTAAAGCGATTACAGGAGATGTTTCCTGAAAAAGTGTTCATTGATACTGGTTATGCCAAGCTAGATCCAATTATCCAAGGAGATGAACAGGGTTTAGACTTAGCTTCTTTAGGATTAGATACTAATAAAAAAACCTTGTTATATGCGCCGACATTTTACCCAAGCAGCATTGAAGAAATGGCTAAAAATTGGCCATCTCAATTTTCTGAATATAATATATTGCTCAAACCACATTATTTTTCATTGAGTAAATCAAATTATAAAAAACAAAAAGCGCTGCTAACTCACTGGGCTAGTTTCGACAATGTCTATTTAGCGCCTGCTGAAGAAGCAAATTTATTACCTTTCATGGTCTCTGCCGATGTATTAATTAGCGATGCTTCATCTGCCTTATTTGAATTTGCCGCATTAAATAAACCTGTTGTATGGTGTGATTTTTATCACTTACGTTGGTCTTATCGTGGGATTTTTAAATTCAGGTTTAAGAATCGTGTCGATCAAGATTTATACCGCTACGCAGACATTGCTGCGCACGCCAGAACATATAAAGAATTGAAGCAAGTTGTTGATCAACAGATAGCACATCCAGAGTTGTTTGCGCCTCAGCGGACGCAATATACGGCAGAGCTAGTGGGTGTTGTTGATGGCCTTTGTAGCCAACGAATTACTGACTATTTATTAGAATAAGGATTTAGATGAACATTATTACATTCGGTACTTTTGACATGTTTCATATTGGTCATTTAAATATTTTAGAAAGAGCGAAAGAGTTAGGCGGTAAGTTGGTTGTTGGGGTGTCATCTGATGCTCTTAATTTTAGTAAAAAACAACGAAACCCGATTTGCGATGAAATCGATCGAATGAGAATTGTCGCGGCTCTATCCTGTGTAGATCAAGTTTTTCTTGAAGAGTCATTAGAGCTTAAAGCCGAGTACATTCAAAAGTATCAAGCTGATTACTTAGTGATGGGGGATGATTGGGAGGGACGTTTTGATCATCTATCTCATCTATGTAAAGTGGTGTATTTACCAAGAACCCCTGCGATTTCAACAACAATGTTAATTGAGATCGTTAAAGAAATTAGATAGTGAGTTAATCATTTCTATGAAACAGAAACATGCTATGGATAAAAAACGCCATAGCATGTTGCTGTTAAGCTAGTTTTCGCTTCGTAAGAGCTATAAACCGTTATTGACCAATAAAATGTTGGGTTTTAAGCCAATCTAAATATTCAGGTACAGCTTGCTCAACCGTTTTAAACTCAGCTTGATAACCAGCCGATCTTAATTGAGTTAAATCTGCTTGGGTATAACTTTGATAAGCGCCTTTCAATTTGTCTGGGAAAGGAATGTATTCAATGTGCCCTTTACCATGATAAGCAATCACAGCATTGGCAACATCATTAAAGCTTTGCGCTTGGCCTGTTCCGCAGTTATATATGCCCGATACTGATGGATTCTGCCATAGCCATAAATTGACGTTAACCACATCTTCGACAAACACAAAGTCACGAAGTTGCTGACCATTTTCATAACCATCAACACCTTCAAACAAACGACACACACCATTAGCGTTAATTTGGTTGTTAAAGTGGAACGCCACACTGGCCATGCCACCTTTGTGTTGTTCACGTGGACCATAGACGTTGAAATAACGTAATCCTGCCACTTGGCCAGTGAGCTTTTGCTGTCTTACATATTGATCAAATAAGAACTTAGAGTAAGCGTAGACATTGAGCGGTTTTTCGAGTTCGCGTTGCTCAATAAACTTTTCGCTGCCACCATAGACAGATGCAGAAGAAGCATAAATAAATTGGCAGTTATTAGCTTGGCTGTAATGCAATAATGTTTTTGAATACTCGTAGTTATTGGTCATCATAAACTTGCCATCCCACTCGGTGGTCGATGAGCAAGCGCCTTGATGGAAAATGACTTCAAGTTTGTTATCAAAATCGCCCGCTTTGATTTGCTTGATGAAATCATCTTTATCAAGATAATCAGCAATTTCACAATCGGCTAAATTGAACATCTGGGTGCCGTCAGTTAAGTCGTCTACCGCAATAATGTCATTTCGGCCCATGGCATTAAGTTGTTTTACTAAATTACTACCAATAAACCCGGCTGCGCCTGTCACAACTATCATATTCGTATTTCCATTATTGTTGCTCGCGATGAGCTAATTTAACACACTGCGACAATCTAAGATTGTTTGTTCAAAAAGTCGGCTATTTCATTCGATACCTGATCAAAATTGATTAATGCCATATTACGACCCGTTCTTTTTCCTACGGGAGGCGTATAAGCAAATCGTTTGCTTGGTTCAGATAATGTTCCCCATCTAATATGAGGTGTTGAGCGTCTTCCTGCGTAAAATCCAACAGTAGGCACATTATGTAAGCCCGCGATATGCAGAGGCCCTGTTGAGCCGGCAATAAACATGTCTGCAGCTACCAATGATTCGGAAAAATCAATCAAACGGTCTAACGGCTTAGCCAGCGATATTTTAATTGAGGTATTGGCCAGTAACGTTTGAATTTCTTTTGCTAGCTCCAGTTCACTTCCGTTAAATGTTAAAATAAAATGGCATGCTGATTGAGTTTGTTGATCAACATTTATCATTAACTGAACTAGCTTTTCTACAGGTACGCAACCAGAAGAGCCACCGGTACCTGGATGAATAAAAATTAGCTTTTCGTTGGTTAACTTTTGGTAGTGTTGTTGCCAATATTCTTTGCGATCACTCATATCCCAAAATCTATCAGGTAGTTTAGGAATGGCATAACCGTGGTGAGTTAAGAAGTGCTCTACAAGCATACACGCACCTCGCCAGCAGCCTTCACTGTTTAAGTATTCATTGCTTGCTCGATGTTTATATAAATATTGATACCAATTATGTTTAGGTACTAATTTATATGGAATATTGCTTTTGCTAAGGATTTTATAAATTCGAAATTCTGACAACAGAATGATTACAGCATCGTAATGTTGCTTCGCAATTTGCTCAGCAATGTCTGTATCATCTTTTGAGTCGATAATAGTGTTGTCTACATATGGACAGGCTTCAGCAAAGGACTTAACAACCGGTGCGACAAATACATCAATAGTCGCTTCGGGCATTGCTTTTCTGAGTAAATAAAGTGCTGGCCATGTCAGTACAAAATCGCCAATTTTATCGTGTTTGATGACTAAGATTTTTTTCATATGACTGTCTGAAAGATAAAATATTAACTTAATTCCATCAGATGATGGGGCTTATTGTATTGTGACTTTTAACGATTCTCTCAACGGCCATGATGATTGGCGCAAGAGCTGTCACAGAGTATATCAACTCAAGACCGTTTGTTCATCGTTTGCATGCGGAATTGTATCAAGGGTTAACAAATATCGGTTGCTATTGTTAACTAATCTAGCCATTGTGATGAATTTTTTGACAACAAGCTAAAGCCAGAATATTAATGATATACTCCCAAACCTCTCACTGTAAAAATGGTGAAATGCATGTGAGTGCAAGGACGCAAAACAACCACGGTTTTCTTAAGGGTTGTTTTCAATTTATTCAATGGATTAAATCAAATGTCACTAGTAAAAGTAACCTAACGGTAGCATCAACCATTTTATTCAGCAGATGTCGCCATTACTGAATATTCTAGGGTTAAATATCAGTAGTTGAACATGATTAAATTGGGTGTTTGGGTTAGTAATATATGAAATGTAAAGTTTTTCTCATTAATTTAGATAACAGTACTGAACGATTTACGTTCATGGATGAGCAGCTAAAACAATTAGGTATCGAATACCAACGTATTTCCGCCGTATACGGTAAGGATTTGCACGATATCGATATTGCGAAAGTGTATGATCCGCAAACAAACCTTCAAAAATACGACAAAAAGCTTAATTTGGGTGAAATTGGCTGCTACCTAAGCCATGTCCAATGTTGGCAAATGATTATTGAACAACAGTTAGATTACGCTTTAATTCTTGAGGATGACTCTATCCTAGATCCTGCGTTAATGACGGTGATACAACACATTAATAATCTTTCTGCTGATTGGGATTACATTAAATTGTGTCACGGGCGTAAGCCCAAAGGTATTGTAAAATCGATTGTGCTTGATGATCGCTTTAGTTTATCCACATGTTTAAAGTTACCAGCTTCAACCCGCGGCCAATGCGTGTCATTTGCTGGAGCACAAAAATTATTAGCAACGGCATACCCTATTGCCCGTCCTGTTGATATTGATATTCAATTTTGGTTCGAAAAACAATTACGTTGCTTTGTTGTAAGACCTTTTCCTGTGATTGGAACCGATTTAGACAGTGATATTAATCGACAAGGTAGACGTACTCATGTTGAACGTCATCATTTATTGCGTATTTGGCAAAAAGTGAAGTTCGAGCTGAAATTGTTGAAACATAAACAACATCTGCCATCACTTCCTAGATTCAACAGCAATAAACCATAGTGATTTTACAAGGTAAGTAATCTGAACTTTAGATAATTTACCACCATAATTGTGTTTTATACCGCTAGCCTAGTTGGTTCCATTTAATAGTAATTGATTCACTTCTGAGGAGGATGAATTAATTTGCTTTGTTATCAAGGTTTGGACTCACATGCAGGTTTTTCTGGAATACTGAATTTGAAAAAATGCTTAATTTTTTCTTCATTTCTTATTCTGAGTTCTGGTGAAAGAAGGGTAGTGATTGCTTTTTGTATTTTAATGGGGACGATGTGAAGTTATTCATATCGCCCCTCATTGGCATTTATTTTGTTGTAGAAGGCTTATTTAGCCAAGGTGCTCGGGCATCAGTACCGCCATATAATTCAAATTTACGTCCTAACTTTTGGCCACCATCACGAGTTAATGGCTGCCAAGCAAGATTTCCGCGATTAGTTACTGGCGTAGGTAATATGGCATCAAACGGGATCGAGATATAAAATCCTTTGGTGAAACTACCTTCGCCGAATTGATCAGCAGACAAGTTTGTCTTAGAGGCGAATGCACCCACAATTACCCCACTATCAAATTGCTTAGAAAAATCTACAGTAACACCGCGATCTTCTGCTAAGTACTGACCATAGCTAACCTTAAGTAGTACATCATCGAACCAGCTTGGTTGATAATATACGCTAGCATGACCAGTGAATGTACCTGTTTGGGCACGGTAAAAACGTCCTGAGTCAGGATCAAAGTTTATTTCTTGATCAAAGAACCCGAAAAGATTATCTGGGTCGCGTTGTTTCACGTAGTTTACATCTACCCCAAATGCCCATTCACTGTTCATCGGTCTGTATAGTACTTCGCCACCAACACCACCAAACATCATTTCTAGATAGCCTACATACGCTTGGGCATAGATATTTTCACTGAGTTTATCTAACCAAGTTAGTTGTAGATTATCAACACGAACTGGATTATCTGATACGTATTGTCGGACCAAAGTTCTGACACGTTTTAAGTCAGTACCATCTGGTGGTGTTTCATATTTAAATTGGTCGTAGTTATCAAACAAGTTGATATAAATAGAGCTACTTACTTCTAAATTGTCTGTTAACCAACGGCCTGCAGATCCGTTGATACCTAAGTTAAAGAGGTAAAAATTTTCTGAACCACCAAAAGATTGAGCTAGTTTTGGCGCAAAGCCATAGTTCCATTGGTCAGGCGTTTCCCAATCGGGTTTTTCAGTAGGTAGAGTGGGTTCGATTACTTTAGTGCTATCTTCAATATTTGCATTAATGTAGTTATACTGAACAGCATCTTTAAATTTCTGAGCATCAATATCTGTTTCAGTTGTAGGTAAATGTGCAGTATTTTCAATAATTTTGAAGGTCTTGGCGCTAGGAAACTGATTCACTAAAATACGTCCAGCCTGATTGTGTGCGTATTTTCTGTCACGATATTTTGTTTGAGTTGCTACTACGGTGACTTCATCATTTTTGATGTAAATCTTGGCGCCTTTGTATCCTGCATCATAAGCCAGTCGTTTATTTAATTCTGGTAAATCAACTTTGCGATCGGCTATATCAGGTTTATCTTTAATAGCTTGCTTTGGTGTGTCACGCCAGTTCGATTTTAAGGTATTAAAATTAGTCGCTAAACTAAAGCCTAATGTCCAGGTGTTACCGCGTTCATAACTCAACTTAAAGTCGCCCCAGTTACTCACTTTATACAATAAACCATAGTTTATTGGGCTACTTTGTTTAAGTTCATTACCAGTACGTAAAGCGGCAAAGTCAGACTTATAATCATTACCATCGTACTCAACCTTTATACGTAAAGGATCCCAAGGCGTTTGATATTCTATACCAGCGAAAACTGCACTACAGCCTTTAAACCAACGTTCAAAGTCAACATTGCCGCCTTTGCCTTTGTAGCCGGTATTTCGATTGCAATCGACAGATGACGATTTGTTAGCGTTGGTTAAATTACCGCGGTTACCTATATAACCCCAACCCATACCAATAGTTGCATCGAACGGACCAAATCCTTTGGTCATAGCAATATATTCGCTATCGAATAAGCCGGTACCGCCGATATCTCGTACGCCGATAGACGTTTCAGGTACCCAATAGCTTTCTTCTAGTAAGCGCAGTTTTACGTCGATACCTTTGTCGGTGTAATAAGTATCACCACTAAATTCAGGGTCATTACTGTAAAGCACATCAGGAACTTGAGTGTAACGAATAGTGGTTTCTAACCAAGGGAAAAGTTGGATTGATAATGCACCGTGATAATAATCTTCGTTAAAAGTGGCGTTAACACTAAACTCACCTTCAGCGGCCATTCTACCTGTAGGCATTTGAATCAGACCTACACCGCCAAAGTCATATTGTGAAGGAGTAACTTTCTGTTTAGATAACTCATCACCTAGCGCTTTTTCGGATACAAGTACACTGCTAAACATAAAAGGAATGGCGAAAAGGTAACTAACATTCTGCTTGACATTGCTCATGGTTAACGTATCCAATATTTTAATAATTCAATCACTTGTTGATTTAATACTTGTTCATTTTCTTGAGCACCTTGAAATTCAAGGTAAATAATTGCCCCCGGCGCAATATCAATATGGTGATTATTCCAATAGGCTATTGGGTAATGTTCAACTTTTCCATCAGGTTGAATTAACCATGCAAAACTGTTGTTTGAATCATCTATTGGTAAAGCCCAATCGAGGTATTTCGTTGCATTTTGCCTGACTCGAAACGGTTGTTTGCCATTTTTCTCTACTGCACCTAATACCATTACATATCCAGGTTTGGTTGGTAATGAGAATAAATAGTGTCCTGAAATAAGTGGATTTAGTTCTTCTTTAAGTCTTGCTGAGTCAAAGTCCAAAATAATTGCTTCACGTTTTGCGAATTCATTAACCGTTATCCAATCTGATAATGCTTTTATTGCTTGAATATTTTTTGGCTTATTTTTATTGGAATCTTGGTTACTCAGTAAATGTAAAACTTGTTGTTGCTGGTTTTCTACTGCCGTGGCGGCGGATAGGTCATAAAGTCCGGCAGATGACCAATAGATAGGTTGTGGCTGGATGTCATTTTGAGAAACTAATTTACTAATGTTTGCCAAACTGTCTTCAACAACTTGCACCAATCGTACAGGTTGTGAATATTCAAGCGTTAATGTTCTTGTTGCTGTTGCTGATTGTGTGACGGTAATTGTTGTTTCAGCGCTGACACTCCGAGCAAGAAAAATTAATAAAAACGGTAGTAATCTAATAAACAGCGTCATTTTATATCCTCAAATGTATAAGGCTTTAACAGCGTGATATCAATATAAGGGAGATTGGGAGCAATTTTTTGGTTGCTTTTAAAGACCACTCCAGAAGTGGCATCAATCCAAAACTGGTTGTTGTATTCGATACCTAATTTGGGAATAAATACATGTTCATCAAACCTTTTCAATAGCATGGGACTCTCATTGATGATTACGGTCTCATCAGCAATAAAGGTAAAGGTTGATTGCTGCTTGTAACTAAAATGGTAACCGGGTTGCCAATCAATGGTACTTTGCCATTGCATTGGTGTGCTGGTTAAATGAAGTCCTAATGAAATTGGATCGATTTGTTCGCTGCTAAGGGCGATAAGGTTGCCATCAAACAAATTAACTGTTTTCAGTAAGCGACCGTTGCGAGTAACGAGCATCGCAGCATCAGATGATACCCACTTTAATTCAGCATTTTTTTTTGAAAATGGCGTAGCAGGGATTGTCTGTGGTGCTTCAGCAAAAGCAAGTAATACATAGGCTTGAGAAGACTTATTTACTCTGACGTAGATACTGGCATATGGACTACTTTCAATTTTGCTTGCTGAAATGACCGAGTCAGGCGGTCCGATAATACTTTCTTTAACCATATCAGCAATTTGGGATGAAGTGTTACTGCAACCAGATAAGGTGATCAAAGAGATAACAAATAGAGTTTTGCTATTTAAAATAAAAGGCATACTAGCTCAATTCCTTAAGCTTTATAATATTTATGGAAAATAAAAAAAGCACATTAAAAATGTGCTTTTTTATTTTACTAACGACTTTAGTTTGTAACTGAAGTTGTAGTAGTGCCTGTACCAGTGCTCGTTGTTGTTGTACCAGTGCCAGTACCAGTACCTGTGCCATTCTCAGAATTACTATCATTCACAGACACAGCAACTACGCTAACAATAACTCCAGTAGCAACAGCAATACCACCTACAGCTACAGCACCTAAGCCACCAGCACCAGCACCAGCACCAGCACCAGTACCAGTACCTGCAGTTTCTTCAGCCGCTTGAGCTGAACTAACCATTAATAAAGCAGTTGTTAACGCTATAGCTAATTTTTTCATATTCAAAGTATTCCCGTAAAATATCCAAACAAACCTATGATAGATTAGCATACAATCAATTCACTTCCATATTAAATTCGATATTATTGGTTAATAAATATTCAATGATGTTGAGATAGTAATTTATTGGATTTCAATTTTTTTACAAAAAATGTTTAATTAATTGTTGATGACAAGTGTGTTGAGACATAATAAGCAGATAAAATCACTGAACACTAATCAAAATGGCATTATTATGCACAGAAGAGCTATTTATCCTGGTACGTTTGACCCAGTGACCAATGGTCATGCCGATTTAATTGAACGTGCAGCACGCTTATTCAAGCACGTGATTATCGGTATAGCGTCAAATCCTTCTAAGCAACCTCGTTTTTCTCTTGAAGAGCGTGTCGCTCAAGTCAATTTAGTGACAGCACATTTAGATAATGTTGAAGTTGTTGGCTTTACTGGTCTATTAGTTGATTTTGCTAAAGAGCAACATGCTAGTGTCTTGGTGCGTGGATTGCGAGCGGTATCTGATTTCGAATACGAGTTTCAGTTGGCAAATATGAATCGCCGTTTGAGCCCTGATCTTGAAAGTGTGTTTTTAACCCCAGCGGAAGAAAATTCATTTATTTCGTCAACGTTAGTCAAGGAGGTCGCATTACATGGGGGGGATGTAAGTCAATTCGTTCATCCACAGATCGCAGCTGCATTGAAACAGAAAGTGGCACAAATTCAAGCCGAAAATAAAGGTAAGTAATCGTATGATAAAGGGATTTAGTTTGATCAAGGTTGCCGTCACGCTTGGCTTAAGTACTATGATTATCACAGCGGATAGTGCTCAAGCCGCACCATGGGTAGATACCTCCGATATCTATTTGCGTGCAGATATTCAAGCGTTAGCTGATGCCGGAGTGATTAGTGCACCTATTAATACATTCCCATTAATGTGGTCTGGTATTGGGACTGATTTGGCTCAAACTGAACCTGCTTTGTTAACGCCTGATTTAGTTGATGCTTTTGCACGAGTTAATTTTTACTACCAAAATGCTGTTGGTAATCGTGGTAACACCAGTATAAAAGTGGCTGCCGCATCTGATGAGGCACGCTTTCAACATTTTGGCTCAGATTATCGTGAAAAGGGCCAGTTACAAGGCTCACATGAATACACTGGAGAGCGATTTTCTTATAAGATTTCTGCATCGGCTAATTATAACCCTGCGGACGACGAGGAAATCCGTTTAGATGATTCTTATATTGCGGTAGTGCTAGGCAATTGGATTGTCACAGCCGGTAGCGTCGGCCAATGGTGGGGGCCTGGATTTGATTCCTCACTCCATAAATCAAATAATGCTCGCCCAATGCCATCTTTAATGGTCAGTCGTAATAATTCACAAGCATTTGAAACGCCTTGGCTGTCATGGATAGGCGATTGGAGTTTAACGGGCGGTGTGAGTATGACCGAGGAAGATCGTTATGCTTCGCATACCCTATTATGGAATCTTCGTGGGGCAATTAAGCCACTTAAGCAGTTAGAAATTGGCTTATCTTGGACTACTCAGTTTTGTGGTGAAGGTCAGGAGTGTAGTTTTAATAGTGCAGTTAAATCTATTACCGGGCAAAGAGATTGCCGAATTGATACTGAGTTATATGAAGGTTGTTCGAATTATGGTAATCAAATGGCGGGTTTTGATATTCGTTATGCAGACGAGTGGTTTAATGTTCCAGTAGGACTTTATTTTGAAAGAACCTGCGAAGATTCAACTGGCCAGCCATGGGAAATCGCTGATTGCGCTAAAATGGTTGGTGTTGACACAAGGATTAACTTTAATAGTCAGCAGTATAAATTATTCTTAGAATATACCAATACTTTGGTGTATTGCTTTGAAAATGAAACGGATGCAAATTCAAACTGTTTTTACGAACATTCAACCTACCTCAGTGGCTCACGTTATTATGGTCGTGCTTTTGGAAGCACCTACGACAGTGACGCTAATGTGTATGTTTTAGGGTTAATAGGCCAATTTGATAATAGTCATGGGTTTACTACGTTACTACGATATGCTCAGCTTAATAAAGACGGTGAAAACTTTGATAGTGTTTGGGCTCCACAGCCATTGAAAGAAGATATCATGATGCTGGAATTGTCATATCGTTTGCCTATGTTTAACGGCATGTTGACCTTAGGTGGCAGTGTGGCTAATTCGGAGTTTGAAGTGCAAGACGATGACACTCAAGGTACGGTTTTTTCGACTTACGAATATAAGTTTTAAGCGTTAATGGTTGATTAACCCGAGTTGAGGTTGATGATATGAGGGAGCCCAATGGCTCCCTTTTTTATGCGTAAATTGACATGCGATTTAGGCGTTATTTATCCGACTAACGCTGTTGGCATAAACCACAGAAAACCGTGGTACGTTGGCCCAGTTTTATCTCACTTAATAAATTGCCACAGGCTGTACAGGTTTCGCCGCCACGACCATAAACATGCAGTTTTTGGGCAAAATAACCTGGCTTACCATCGGCATTAGTAAAATCTTTTAATGTTGTTCCACCTTGTTCAATGGCGTGAGCCAAAATTTGCTTAACCTCGCTGACTAGAATCGTTAACCGTTCTAAATCAATGCTTCCTGCCGCGGCTTCGGGGTGGATCCCGGCAGCAAATAAAGCTTCGTTGGCGTAAATATTACCGGCTCCAACCACGATGTGATTATCCATTAAGCACAGCTTAATCGCCTTTTTCTTGCCAGCAAGTGCTGCTTGTAATTGTAATGGCGTGAAATGAGGACTTAGTGGTTCTGGGCCAAGCTTTGATAGCAGTGGATGGGCTTCTTCTGGTAATTCATACCACAACCAAGCACCAAAGCGACGTGGATCGTTAAATCGCAACATGCGGCCATTTTCGAGTACTAAATCAATATGGTCATGTTTTTCGATTGGGGTATTGCGCGGTAAAATACGTAAGCTGCCTGACATGCCTAAATGCACTATTGTCATTCCTGCATTGGTATCAATGAGTAAGTATTTCGCTCGTCTGCGGACATTGGTAATACGCTGACCAACAATGTTTTGAGCAATAGCCGGCACAGGCCAACGAAGCGAGGCATTGCGCACAATCAATTCACTTACCGTTTGTTCAATAAGGTATGGACTGATCCCTAGGCGGGTTACTTCAACTTCTGGTAATTCAGGCATAATGACTCATTATTTTGGTTGAGGAGGTATGGCTAATATAGGTTGTAACCCGGCCCGTAAACTCGGCGGTACTAGATACCAATTTTGACTGGACGATTGTAACAAGCCTTCATTTGGAAAGTAGCGCCATAATTGTGTTGTTTGCATATTATCGATAGCAATAGACAGTGTTTGCTCTTTAAGGCTATGTTCAGGCTGATTTTTTAATGGTGATACACTAATATTTTGCCATGATAAAGCCCATTGCTGACAATTGAGCACCTGCGAATGACACTGCCACTGTCCGTCTTGTTGACTTAACCAAATACCATCAAGTTGTAATTGTTTCAACGGCAGCTGCAGATCAAATAAAGGCACGGTATCATCCGGGACATTGGCGGTTTTGTCATTGATAAAAGACAACACCGCAATCATAAATACACTGGCACCAATAATAATATAGTTCCAACTTTTACGTGACAGAGCCATAAATCACCTTAATGTGGATTAAAACTATCTCAAACTGGTAATGTAACGCGCAAGTTTGAAGCGGAAAATCATGGCATAAGTGTACCATTGACGATAGCAAAAACAATTAACCGCCAGTGGCATTCATAAAGCGTAGTATTTGTGGCGCAGCGTTGAGGTTAAAGTGGTGAGATTGCGGCTTGTATTGCATTCCATCGGTAATGGCTTGTTTAAGGCGTTCAATATCGGCGGGGAATTGTCGCACAATTGATTTTAAATCAATGGCATTGTCATTACCTAAGCACAAGAGTAATTGCCCTTCAACAGTCACTCTTACGCGATTACATTGATGACAAAAGTCATTGCTGTGTGGCGATATAAATCCGATCCGAATCGTGCTGTCGGCCATCTTTACATATCGAGAGGGGCCGCCTGTGCGTTTAGATGAAGCGATTAAGGGATAGCGCGTTTCTATAATGTTTCGGACTTCGTCACTTGAACAATGACGGTGACGATGGCGATCATCCATGAGTCCAATTGGCATTTCTTCAATAAAAGCAATATCGAGTTGGCGTTGGCGACAGAACTCAACTAAATCTAATACTTCATGATCGTTTTGCCCGCGTAGAATGACCGCATTAATTTTGATGTTACGAAAGCCAGCCGCTATTGCGGCATCAATGCCAGCGATGACACGCTCCAGTTTACCGTTACGTGTTAGCTGCGTAAACACATCGGGGTTTAAGGTATCAAGGCTGATATTCAATCGGCTAAGACCATTATCAAACAGTGGCTGCGCCAACTTAGATAACCGAGACCCATTAGTGGTCATTGAGAGTTCTTCAAGACCAGGCAATTGCTTTAACAATTTGACCAGTTTGTCACAGTCGGTGCGCACTAATGGTTCACCGCCAGTTAAGCGTATTTTTTTTACCCCAAGCTCTGTAAAAGCTTGGGCTATCCACGATAATTCTTCCAAACTAAGAACATGTGATTTAGGTAAAAAAGTCGGATCTTCACTCATGCAATATACACAGCGAAAATCGCAACGATCGGTTACCGATAAGCGTAAATAATCTACTTTTCGCTGAAAGCTGTCGATAAGTTGGCTCATATCAGCACTTACAGTAAATCAGCAAAGGGTTGAATAAACACAGACTCGCCAGCAGGTATGCTGGCAGTATCATCACCAATAACAATTAAACAATTAGCGCTGACCATTGAGCTGAGCATGCCAGACCCTTGCGCACCCGTGGTACTTACCTTGATTCTGCCATCTGACCCAATAGCATAAATACCGCGTAAAAATTCAGTACGCCCCGTTTTACTGCGTAATGCATGCTGTGCAATGGCAGGAATAAACTGAGGTTGCCAGTGAAGTTCGCCAGCTAATTTACGGATAGCAGGTTGCACAAACTGTAAAAATGCCACCATAACCGCCACAGGGTTTCCCGGTAAGCCAAAAAATAGGCTTTGGTCAATATTCCCTACCGCGAGAGGGCGACCTGGTCGCATGTTAATTCGCCAAAATTGAGTGTTGCCCACATTGGCGAGTGCCGTTTTAATGTAATCGGCATTACCCACAGATACGCCGCCAGAGCTGATGACGATATCTGCTTGCTCTGCCGCAATGCGTAACGTCGCGGTGAGTATGTGTTCATCATCTTCAATAATGCCTAAATCGATAACCTGACAACCGAGCTTTTTAGCCATCGATAATACGGTATAGCGATTTGAGTCATAGATGCAGTTTGGTTTGAGTGTTTGTCCTGGTTGGCTGACTTCATCGCCAGTTGAAAATACCGCGACGGTAGGGCGTTTAAATAAAGGTAGTCGATCAAATCCAAGTGATGCTAGTAGGCCTAGTTCAGCGGCACCTAAGCGTTTTCCTGCCGCTAAAGCGACGTCACCGCTAGCAATATCTTCACCTGCTAGACGTACATGCTGACCTTTAATAATGTGTTCATGTTCAAAAAGGGTTAACAGGTTATCTTGTTCGTTTGCTAGCTCTCGTGGCTGAATGGTGTCAGCGCCTTTTGGCACTGTTGCTCCGGTCATAATGCGCACGGCTTCGCCGTCTTGCAGCATATTGGAGTAATGATGTCCTGCTAATACTTCTGCCACGATTTTAAGAGGTTTATTAGATAAGTTACTAAACGCAAAGGCATAACCGTCCATTGCTGAGTTAGTTTGTTGAGGTACGTTTATTTCAGAAATAATATCATGTGCCAGTACGCGATTATCAATATCGAAAAGACTGACTAATTCAGTGTCCACAATAGGGGTAACTTGACTTAATACCGCCGCAACGCCTTGGGATACACTAATGCCATGTGGACTGTTTTCCGTATCGTCCATTTGAGCTGCTTTGCTCGCATCAATCGGCAAGCGGACCTCTTCTGCCTGCCAATTTTGTTGATAGTGTTGTACAAAATCAGCAATTTGCGCCACGTTGTTTAAATCTAAGCGCGTTAATGAATCAGGTACTGTGGTTTCATCACAACAGGCAATCGCAACGATATTGTCATCATGTATATGAATCAAAGGTTTATTATGTGCTGCACGGTGTAATTCAATTTTAGGTAATGCCAGTTTTTTAAAGCCTTCTACCAGTACGATATCGACTTTTTCTGCTTCAATTTGACGCAGTAAATGTTGTAATTGTGGGTCGTCATCAACAGGATCTTCAGTCATTAATGCCCAGCGTATATGAGACGCTACCAATACTTGCCTTGCCCCAGCTTTGCGCATTTCGAAACTGTCTTTACCCGGAACATCAACATCAAAATTATGATGTGCGTGCTTAATAACGGCTAAACGTAAACCGCGTTCAATTAAGGCCGGAATAAGCTGTTTAAGTAGAGTGGTTTTACCTGTGCCACTGTATGCACAAAATCCCAAAACGGGAATGGACAATGGATTAGAAAATAATGCTGTCATGAAGTACCTCTACTGAATTACTTGGCAATTTGCGTTGCTAACTGCTGTTTTTGTTCTGGTGTATTGATGTTAACGAATGCATTGGGTTGGTCAGCAAAACTTTCTACTGCCACTTTATGTTGGCGATACCAAAAATCAATTTTGCGCTCTCCCGCATCTAAAAAAGCCTGCATCGATGCTGCCAGATGTGGTTTTAGCAATAACACTACGGGTTGTTCATATTCACCATCACTAGCAACAGCAAGGTCGGCTTGTTGTTGCTCTAAAGCCGCTAATAACCTTGCTGTTAAGTCGGTTGGCAGCATAGGACAGTCACAAGGGACCACAAGTAAATAATCAGCTTGAGTCTGTTTTAAGGCGGTAACCATTCCAGCTAAAGGGCCTAAATAACCGCTGTCTTGATCGCTGAAAACGGTGTAACCCCATTGCTCATATTGAGCTTGGTTTCGATTTGCGTTAATCAGGATCTGATCCACTTGAGTCGACAGCTTATTAATGGTATGACAAATCATCGCTTGGCCATTGAGATCCACTAAGCCTTTGTCATTGCCGCCCATTCGTCTTGCCATGCCGCCAGCTAAAATCACCGCATCAATTTGTGGTGCCATAATGTAATTCCGTTGTGTGGGTATCATGTAAATCATCTGTTTGGGGTACATGAATACTGGTATGAATTGTGCGTTGCTTTATATGCCAATGTTGTTGACACAACGCGGTCAGGCCACAGGTTTGATGACTGCTAATTAGCAGTCCTGTGCCGTCTTGTTTGAGTTGATTAATCATCGCGAGCACTAAGCGCTGTGAGTGTTTATCCATATTCGAAATCGGTTCATCAAGCATTAACAGTTTAGGTTGTGCTATCCAAGCTCTGGCAATGGCAAGACGTTGTCTCTCGCCCCCCGATAGATCGCTAGCATTATGATTCAGTAAATCGGTGAGTTGAGCCATATGAATGGCCTGTTGGATCCGTTTTTTACGTTGTTCAGGCGCTAAAGCCCGCTGATCCAAGGCGTAGGTTAAGTTGTACTTTACTGTGCCTTCAAAAAGATAAGGATGTTGATGTAAATAAACCGCTTTACCTAAAAGAGATGACGGTCGCCACCACGTTTGAGGCGCAAAACCCTGGCTGGTGATCTGGCCTTGGTTTGGTTTAATCAATCCAGCGAGGAGTTTCATTAAGGTCGATTTACCCGAGCCATTGTCACCTTGCAGGTAAATGACATCACCTTGGCTAAAATGTAAATCAGTTGCGCTAAAGAGTCTCTGCTGATTAAAGGTTACCAGTAGGTTAGTTGCATGAATACTGGCCAAAGAGGTGTCTGAGTCATGTGATAATGTCATCTTAATGACTCCTTGGGAGGGCTTTGCCTCGCAATGAACCTAAGATGAAGTTTAACACTACCGCTAATATTAATAAGACTAATCCTAGCGCGATAGCTTGTGCAAAATCGCCTTTGCTCGTTTCAAGTGCTATTGCGGTGGGAATATTACGGGTGACATTCATAATATTACCCCCTACCATCATCGAGCAACCTACTTCAGTTAAAATGCGACTAAACGCTGCAATAATGGCGAGTAGTAAGGGGCCCCGCAGTTCACGACATAAGGTCCAAACCGCGCGTAGCCATGAGGCTCCTAATGTACGAGATGTTTCCCACGCTCTACGATCTACACTGGCAAAAGCGGCTTGCGACAATGCGATTAATACTGGAGCACAAATTAACATCTGTCCTAAAATCATTCCTTTTTGGGTGAATAGCCACTTTAAATCGCCTAAGACACCATTGCGAGTTAACAATAAATATACTAATAAACCAATCACGACAGTGGGAATGGATTGCAATGTTTGCACTAAATTAGTGACGATCCAACGGCCTTTGAAATGACTAAACGCGAGGATAAAACCTAACATCATCGACGGAACAATGGTGATCAACAGCGCGGCAAAAGACACCGAAAATGAGATGTTAATAATTGCCCACACATGTGGGTCAAAAGATAGCAGCAAACTAAATGCTTGCTGCAATAGGGCTAACCAGCCGTCACTCATTTTTTATAAGTTGCCTTAAACAATTGCTCTCCTTGCACTTTATAATTATTGATCATAGTTTGCGTTGCAGGGCTAATAAACCAATCGCTTAATGCTCTTGCCCCTTTATGATTCAAGTCTGGGTATTTTGTAGGGTTGATCAAAATAATTTGGTAAGGGTTAGCTAATTCCGCGCCACCTTCAAAACTAATATTAAGGTCTAGCTTAGCTTTATAAGCAATAAACGTACCGCGATCCGCTAATGTATAAGCCTGAAACTCATTGGCCATTAATAAGGTTTTACCCATGCCTTGCCCAACGGAGGTATAGCCGCTAAATTCAGGTTTAACGCCCGCATCTTTCCAAATGGCTAACTCTTTCATATTAGTACCAGAGTTATCACCACGAGAAATAAATTTACTTGGCTTATGAGCTATTTTGCTAAATGCTTCAATGGCATCTTTGCTCGACTTGAGCCCAGCCGGATCATTTTTAGGCCCTAATACAATAAAATCATTTTCCATAATTCCGCGAGGCTCAATACCATAACCGTCAGCAACAAACTGTGCTTCGGCTTCTGGAGCATGAGTCATAACAACATCAACATCTCCCTGACTTGCCAGCTTCAATGCTTTACCTGTACCCGTAGCAATCACTTGTACACTATAGCCTGATTCCGCTTCAAATTTTGGCAACAGCGCCCCAAGTAATCCTGAGTTTTCAGTACTGGTTGTGGTCGCTAACTTGATCACTTCATTTGCGAGTGCAGTTTGGCTGAACATTGCTCCACTGAGTACCGATGCCGCCAACAGAATACTAACGCTTGCTTTGAGTTTTAACATTGCCGCTCCTTGATATATTAATAATCATGATGTTCATACTGAAAACTTGTACAAAACATTAAGCCGTTTTGCTTAATTACTAATGCAATAAGCAAGTTAGATGCCAAGCAGTGTTAATGCAAATACAGTTCACGCATAAAATCGAAACTGTGAACTTGCTCCCAAGCTTTAATCATTTATCTTAGACAAATTGTCCCACGATCACTTTTCTGTGGTTCATAGTGACCAAGTGTTGTGATTTCGATGATACAGTAGTGAAAAGCGCGTCAAAATGTCCAAATAAGAGTCCATTTATGAGTCCAAATGAACATATTTCCCCAGTAAGCAAGACCACTATGTCGGTTCTTATCGTTGATGATGAGCCTGGCATGCGTAGTTTTTTGATGAAAGCCTTGGCAAAGAAGTTTGCCTTGGTAGAAACCGCCTCCACAATTGCCCAAGCAGAAGAATTACGCAGTCACGGCCATTTCGATTTATTGATTGTTGATATTCGATTGCCCGATCGTTCAGGTATCGAGTGGCATGAAGCGCTAGATGATCCAGATCGTCAATCAGATATCATTTTTATGACCGGTTATGCTGATATGGATGTGGCAATCAAAGCATTACGTGCTGGCGCCTCTGATTTCATTATGAAACCGTTTCACTTAGAACAAATGATTACCGCCGTTGACCGCTGTATCGAGAAACGATTGCTAAAGCGTGAAAATTTTATGCTAAGGCGAGAACTATCGCACGGACAGTCATCCACCATTATCGGCAACAGTGAAGCTATCCGTGATGTGAAAGAGGTCATTGAACGCATCGCACCGACTAACGCAGTTGTACTAATTGAGGGCGAATCAGGCACAGGTAAAGAGCTGGTGGCCAGACAATTACATCTACAGAGTGGCCGAAGTGGTGCATTTGTCCCAGTAAACTGTGGTGCCATCGCCCCTGAATTGTTAGCCAGTGAACTATTTGGCCATACAGCGGGCGCATTTACCGGGGCTAAAGGTAATCGTGAAGGGTTATTTAGTTATGCCTCTGGTGGCACGATATTTTTGGACGAAATTGGCGAAATGCCGATGAACATGCAAACCGCTTTACTCAGAGTGCTTGAGCAACGTGCTATTCGTCCTGTAGGAAGTGAAAAAGAAATCGATATTAATGTGCGCGTTGTCGCGGCCACTAATCGTTTATTAATTGATGAAGTTGAAGCGGGTCGTTTCAGACGTGATTTATTTTATCGTTTGAATGTATTGAACATTGTTATTCCATCTTTGCGCTCTCGGCCAGAAGATGTTGTTGAGCTGACTCATTACTTTACCTTGCAGTTGTCACAAGAGCTGGGTATTAAAGATGTTATTTGGAGTCACGAAGACCTACAAGTACTGCAACAGCATGATTGGCCCGGTAACATTCGTGAACTGCGTAATATGATTGAACGTTGCATCTTATTAGGCAAACCGCCTGCGGAATATTGGAAAAAACCAGTGTCAGTTATGGTGAATGATGCGATGGGCTACCCGTTAAATTGGCCATTAAAAGAAGTTGAAAAACAACATGTGACCAAAGTGGTCGATAGCCATAGTGGTAATAAATCTGCTGCCGCGCGAGATTTAGGAGTGTCACGAAAAACATTAGATAGAAAATTTAAAGATTGGCTAACCCATGAAAAACAAGGCCTTGAGGAAGAATAATAGTGGTGCATTCTACTGGTGTTTTTACGCGAGTTTTCGGTATTAGTTGGCTGCAAATGCAAGCCAAAGTGCGTTATCGGATTTTGTTTTTGACATCATTACCCATCTTATTAACCTTAATTAGCTTAGTATTTATTACCATTTACTGGAATGTTATATACACAGGTAAGCAATTGTTTATGAAGGTAAAGGCTGACTTGGTTGTCGCTAATAGTACCTTGGTGCAAGTGCAGGAACGCCAACAAGACAAGCTCGACTCGATAAGTGAATCATGGGATTTTCAACATGCATTTAGGCTAATAAAACACAGTGAGCAACAACCTAATCCAAGTGCGATAAGTGCATTAAATATTCTTTTGGCACAACAGAAAAAAGAGTTAGGGTTAGACTTTTTACGTTTAATTAGTGTTGCCGATGCCGCTGGAGATCCTGATTTACGTTTGATGTTACATCAAACCAAACAGAAGGTTTTTTCGGGTTTAATGGTATTGCCAGCCAAACGTCTCGAAAGAATTAACTCAGGTTTAGCAAAACAAGCTCAAATTACATTGATCCCGACATTACATGCTAAAAACCCTAAACAAACCATGGAAACCCGAGGTTTATTAAGTCGAACGCTACTGCCAATAGCCGATCAGTCGGGAAATGTATTTTGGTATTTAGATGGTGGGATGTTGTTTAACCACAATACCGACATAGTCGATAGTATTCGTGACTTAGTATACGGCAAAGGCACTTTGCCTGAACGTTCAATCGGTACCGTAACCCTTTTTTTGGATAATATTCGCATTAGCACCAACGTGCCTATGGAGTTGTTTCCAAAAGACAGCAATAAATCCAATAGAGCCATGGGGACCTTAGTGTCTGATGAGGTTTATCAGCAAGTACTGATGGAAGGTCAAACGTGGATAAATCGTGCCTTTGTACTTAATGATTGGTATATCTCGGGTTATCTACCTTTACTCGATGTTCGTGGCAAAAGGGTTGGGATGGTGTATGCGGGCTTCTCTGAGTCGCCTTTTTTACATAATTATTTACTCAATATTATCGAGCTCGGCACTATTTTAGTTTTCGTGTTATTGATTTCAGGGTTTTTAGTTTATCGCGCTGCTAATAGTTTACTTCAACCTATTGAATATATTCACCAAGTTGTTACCGCAGTACAGTCTGGTCGAAATGTCAGAATTGGTAAATTAGACATCAACGGTGATAACGAGTTGGCGCATTTGGCCGAGCAATTTGACCGAATGTTAGATCAGTTGCAGCGACGTAATACTCAAATTCAAGCGGCAGCAGAGCAGTTGGAAATAAAAGTAGAACAACGTACCCGCAGCTTGCAAGATAAAACAGAAGAGCTCGAACGCAATGTTGCGTTGTTGCATGCCACCAGACAGCAATTAGTGACTAACGAAAAACTGACCGCACTGGGCGAACTGATTGCCGGTATTGCCCACGAAATTAATAATCCTACTGCCGTTATCTTGGGGAACATGGAGCTATTAAAATATGAGCTGGGTGACAATGCTGCGATAGTCGAAGAAGAAATTGAATTGGTTATTCAACAAGTCGGTAGGATAACGACTATCATCCGTAGCCTGCTGCAATATAGCCGTCCTGGTGAGTTTAATGCGCCGATAACATTACAACCTGTGACGCCAATTGTTGAAGAGATGCTGTTATTAGCGCGTCACTCTATTGAGCAACAAGAAGTGAAGTTGATCAAGGAGTTTACGGCTACAGGTTCAGTAGAAGTCAATCGACCTCAGCTATTACAAGTGCTGATTAACTTAATGGTTAATGCTGCCCATGCGATTGAGAATAAAGGACGGATTTGGCTACGAACCTACGACTGGCTAGAAGACGGAATCGCTATTGGGGTAAAAATTGAAGTTGAAGATGAAGGGATGGGGATTTCGAAACAAGATTTGAGTCGTATCTTTGATCCATTTTATACCACCCGTAAAGATGGTACTGGTTTAGGGTTATCTCTGAGTTATGGGATTATTAAACGACTTGGCGGGATGATCGAAGTGAATTCGACGGTAGGCACTGGCACGATATTTACCATTGGGCTTTACCATAAAGCCAAAGATGATCAGCAGCTTGGGCCTTATGAAGGCCTACATTTTGGTGACAGTACACAGTAAAATACTTTACTAAATAGGCAAGAAATAGGCAAAAAATAGGCAAAAAAAAGCCGGGTGATTAACCCGGCCACAAAGAGTGTGTGAGCAATGTCGTGCTTGCGAACTCTGCAGACTAATTAAAGGTGATGAAGTCTCTATTTAGCAAACCGAGCTTTGGAACGCAAGTTAATAATAATCATTCTCATTTGTATTTGCAAGTGTTTATCGTCATAAATTTCATTTTTATATATAACTTCTTAAAATTATTAGGTTAGTCATTGATTAATAAGGAAAATATTTTCTCTATTAGCCTTTTGCCATTATATTTAGATGGGTTTATTAAATGAAACTATTTTTATGTGGATTTCAGCGTTGTTTAGCGTAATGGCAAATGGGTTTGTGCTGTCGGAATATACTATTAGCCTTACTAGAGCTACTGCGCAGAGATATAGAGTGAAGTTCTGTGTAAATCCGCTTTAATCTACACTATTTAGTTATATAGCCTCAGGTGAGAATCAAAACGGAATGTCGTCATCCCAGCTGTCGAAAACATTGTAAACGCCGCATCAATGTCGCTTACTGTCGGCATAATTAATTAAGCCGACAGTCGCTTTTATTGATTAACTGCTTATGTAAATCAAGCAATCATTTAAATAAACCTATTATCTAAATTAAACCTATTATCTAAATTAAACCTATCATCTAGATTAAACGTTTACGCAAATACTATGATGCTCACTTACTTGCTTACTTGGATAACTACGTTGTCATTATCGTTGCTGTTATTAAGTAGAATCTTGTCTTGCAGCACTTTTAGTAACACACCATAAGCGGGCAAAAACAAACCTAGGCTCACTATCAGCTTAAAGGCGTAATCCACAGTGGCTATTTCTGGCCAGTGTGTTGCCATAAACGCATCGTTTGAGGCATAAAACGCTACACTGAAAAATACTAAGGTGTCGACTAAATTACCGATTAATGTCGATGCTGCAGGTGCGACCCACCAAGCTTTGGCCTGACGTAATTTTGCAAATACAGTGATATCCATGAGCTGGCCAATTAAGTAAGCCACAAAGCTGGCAAAAGCGATACGAAATACAAAATTATTCCACTCAGCTAAAGCGCTAAACGTTTGCAATTGACCTTGATGAAACAATACGCCGACTAAATACGACACGACAAGTGCCGGTATCATGGCTTTGAGGATAATGCCTCTAGCGGCTTGCTGACCAAAAACTCTCACGGTTAAATCAGTCGCTAGATATACAAATGGAAAGCTAAAAGCACCCCCAAGTGGTGTGGTAGCTAAATAGCTGAAATGGCAGTTGGACAAGGTAGTTGCTTGCGCAAATAATTAAGATATGAAAACTGACTAATAGCATCAGTGCTCGGCGATATTTCGCCTGGGTTAACGTCAACATATTGTGGCCTTTTTAATTGGGTTAGCGCGGGGTGAGGGAACCCGCTATGAATTTAGTTAGCAGTAAGTACTTATGCTAACGAGGCTATTTAGCCGCCGTTAAAAAAATAAGCTTACGTCTGTTATAGAGATTATTATTATTGTAGTTTATTGGCCGAGTTTACGTTACACACATCCATTAGTTAGGCCATATTGAAGGCAATACCAAGGTGTTGGCAAACGCGGGGGCGGGATAATAGCATGTGCTTTGCACAAGCGAAAGATTTCGTCGAGGATAACGCTATTGGTTTTAGTTCGCTGAGGAAGATTAAAAGTCGATTAAAATAGACAGAACTGTGGCTAACTTATTTTCCAGTTCTTGCCATTCAGCTTCAGGATCTGAGCCTGCAACAATGCCTGCGCCAGCAAATAAATTGATTCTTCTCGGCTCTATCAGTGCACTTCTAATTGCGACTGAAAACTCTGATTCATGATGATTTAAATAACCACAAGCTCCAGCATACCAACCTCTTGCATAACCTTCACGCTGGCGAATAAAGTTCAGTGCAGCCTCGCGCGGTAATCCACCCACTGCGGGAGTTGGGTGCAGTGCGCGTAGTAATTCAAAATCACTAACACCTGGCTTTAACTGCGCTCGAATAGCACGGTGCAAATGTTGAATATGATTAAGCTTGAAAATTTTAGGTTGCTCATCAGCACCTACATATTGGCTTAACGGTGTGAGCACATCGACAATATGTTTTCTGACCAACTGATTTTCATGGCTATTTTTAATGTCATCTAATAATGCCTGTGCCAGTACATTATCTTCTTCTGGATTGAGCCCTCGGACAGTTGTTCCTGCTAATGCTTCGGTAAACAGTTCCTGTTGACGACGTAAATATAACCGTTCTGGTGAGCAAGAAATAAATGCGCGTTCAGGGCTAAATTGGAATCCAAATTGAAAACTATTCGGATTACGGCCTTGCCAACATGCTAGTACTGTCCACGGGTCAATATTGTCATCTACATCTATTTGGCTGTGGCGTGATAATACGACTTTAGGTGTTGAGTTGATAAAATTTGCTTGAGTGACTTGTTCAACTAACTCTTTCCAACGTGAAAAATTAGGTAAATCACTTCGACCCATTAATGTGAGTTTATTCGGCGGCGACAAAGGACGTGGCTTTTGCACCATTGCGATAGCATTTAGGGCAGATTGTATTTCGTCTTCAGGCTCACCATTTTCAAAATTAAGATTCACTAATACTCTGACGTGATTACCGCTACGGCGTAATTCAATTCTGGGTAATATAAAGTGCGCACGACCAAACTCAGGCCAACATTCTACAGTGCGATCAAACGCTAAACCGCCATAATAACGAATATCTTGATGATTGGTTTTATTGCGTTGCTGTTGATAAATTTGCGCTAGGGCATTGTCGTCAACTTGGTCGGCAAAATAAAACGTTTTGCATGAGCCTATGGCGGCGACATCTTCGTTTCTATCGCGGCCGTGCCAATAGATTTTTGGGTATATGGTTTGAGCGCTTAACCAGGATATTAATGGCAGCGCAGCAGTCTCTACAGATAACTGCACGATAGGGTCACAGATCGGCACATTGCGAAGTTGTTCGAGCTTAGTAATTAACTCGCTAAATTGTGATGAAAAAAAGTGACCAGCCAATCTATACCTCTCGTATAACAACATAAGAGTTAACGTTAATAAACCTATTAAATTGTGTCAATTGGCAAGATGAAAGCGTGTGATCTGAATTGCTAATATAGCGTACTCTTTACCAGCATCTTTGTACTGTAAATGATGCGGCAGCAAGTTACTCAATATCATCAACAACAGCTTGATTGTTTCTCGTTGAGGTTTTTTACAAAGATCGTGAATCGGAATGTGACCATACGGTAATATTTCCCTAAAAGAAGTAGGCGAACGAGCTAAAGTAGTTCAAAATATAGCTAGTATTATGTGAGCTAGATCCCGTTATTAAAGTTCTCTTTCGGAGTAATTGTTACAATGAATGATTCTGTGGAATCAAGCAATGTCATTAAAATCCCCATCGATAAACTTGCTTTAGGCATGTTTGTGACGGCAATAGATCATCAGCAAAGTAAGGTGGCTATTCGTAATCCCGGACAAATCAAACATCGTGATGCAATTTTAAAGCTGAAAAAAAATAACATTCTGCTTGTGTGGGTTGATGTTGATCGATCTTCAGATACTTGCGGGCTAAAAACAGCAGGTAAATCGAGCTCTGCTAGCAGTTTATTGGTACGTAAAGCGACCGTCACTCGAGATGGTCAACAAGTGCAGGCAAAAAAGCTACTTGCTGAAGCAAAAGGCTTAATTCAAAAAGTGATGTCGGAAACCTTCAACGGTAAAGCCATTGAAGTCAGTCAATTTGAAGATGTTGCCGACAAAATGATTGAGTCTGTTATGGACGATGCGGATGCATTTAAGTGTATTTCTGCACTGCGTACCAAAGATGCTTATTTGCTTGAACATTCTATTAATGTTGCCTTTTTATTGGTGACTTTTGGTAAACATCTTAAGCTTGATCGTGAACTGCTAAAGCAGATGGCTGTGGGGGGGATTTTGCATGATATTGGCAAAATCCAGGTCGATAACGAAATTTTGCACAAACCAGGTAAGCTAACCCCAGAAGAATTTGAGCACATGAAATTGCATCAGTTTTATGCAATTGAAATCATGAATGAAACAAAAGGCTTATCGCAAGTGAGTAAAGATGTGTGCTTAATGCATCATGAAAAACTCGATGGCCGTGGTTACCCTAATGGTTTAAAAGATGAACAAATTCCTCAACATGGGCGTATGAGCTGTATTGTTGATATTTTTGATGCATTAACTGCTTCGCGTTGCTACAAAGAAGCCATGAGCCCGGCGGCAGCGTTTAAAATTTTGATAAGCTTGACCCCATTTCATCTTGATCAAAAGCTTGTTTATGAGTTCATTCGCTGTGTGGGAATATATCCAGTCGGTTCATTGGTGCAGCTATCGGATGAACGAGTCGGAATAGTATGGGACTCTAAAGGGCGTGATGCGTTGCATCCTATTGTTAAGTGTTTTTATTTGATTAAACATAAGCGCTACACTGAAGTGACTATGGTTGATTTGCTTAAATCGGAATTGCATATTGAACGTGGCGTATCACCAAGTATGCTTGATGTCGATCCCAGCCAGTTTTACTAATCGGTTATCATCATAAACGGTTGCACAACTAATGTTCGATAATATCTTGATACAGTGGTGCTAATTTAGCCAGTAATGCATTGCGGGTTGCTAGTGGGATATGCTGTTGTTTAAGTGCTTCGATTAAATGACCCACAACGGCATCAAAGTCAGCTTGGCTAATGTGTAATCCAATATGTGCATCAAACATGGATGCACCTTGGTACACGCATTCACCGCCACTGATTGCACATAAATGCTCAATAAGCCGTTGGCGGAAAATCTGAATATCAGTTTGTTCAAAATGATGCAGAATGCGTTTGTCTTGGGATAAATGGGCTAGAAAGTCATCGGTAATCATACTGACGCCTTTATCTCCTCCCAGTTGCTGATATAGAGTTGTGGGTTGGCTTGCACAGGCAACAGACAGGAATAACAATGCGCCCAAAACGACGATATGATGTTTAATAATATTAACCATTACAGCGTTCCCTCTACAGATAAATACCACCCTTGCTGTTGCTCAAATCCGGCAATGCTGCCTAAATCAACATAAGCGCCTACAACAGAAAGGTGTTTATTAACAAACCAAGCCATAAAAATATCCTGCCAATCATTTTCTTCTGCAAAACCAAGTTGATCAGGCTTTTGTTTGTATTCATAACCCAGTGCAATATTATCGGTTAATAACACTGCAATAGAGGCTTCAGCTTGCAGTTGGTAATCGTTGTTCGTCGCAGTACCAAAACCAAGCAAACCAGTTTGGTTAGCTTTGGTTGCTCTGAGGGTTAAGTTAGTCACCAGATTACGGCCAGCAATGGCATCAAAATAGACTTTACTGGCAGCTAAATAGATATCAACTCCCCAGTCATCCCTTGCCCCAACAGCTTGCGGTAATGCAAAGTCGTCCACCCGTTTATATTGTAGCCCTAAGCTAATTTGTGGCATGGCGGTGTATAGCACTTCACCGGCTAGTTTGTATTTTACGCCAACAATATCTTGGACCAGTTTGCCGCCTAGGGTGTCTAGATCAAAAGTTTGCTTAGCAATACTGAGTTCAAAGCGGTTATCAATGCTTAAGGATGCGCCAATAGAATGTAAGGTAAAATCGTCAACATAGACGGCAGTATTCATTGCTGTGAAAGACCATTGGTCTGAGCTTGCATAACCATTAATGACTGCCCAAGGTACTATTCCTCCCCCAGCACTACCCTCAATAGTTGTGGCGCCACCAGTAGCGATTACTTTACTTGTCTCAGCGTGAGCAGAAGCACTGATGAGGCTTAATAGCACCGATAATAGAATGCACATTGGTTGATACATTAACGTGGCGTATCCTTAACTGGGGGCTGATTGTTAGATTGATTAAATTGCTGGAACCACACAATAAAATCATCTGCGTTAAGCGGTTTTGAATACACATAACCTTGAATTATATCGCAATTTAGCCCGCGCAGAATATTGATGCCTTCTACAGATTCAACGCCTTCAGCCACGACGGATAAATTAAGTCCTTTAATCAGTCTAATGCTGCTATCGACAATCATTAAATCAGTTGCATCAGTATGAATATCTTTAATAAAACTGCGATCAATCTTCACTTCATTAACGGGCAGTAACTTTAAGTAAGCTAATGAAGAGTGCCCGGTACCAAAGTCATCGATGGCAATGGCTAAGCCGATATTTCTAAACTGCTGTAAAACAGCAATCACCGTTTGTGCATCTTTCATCACAGCACCTTCGGTCACCTCTATCGACAGAGCGTTAATCGGTAAATTATTGCTAATCAGTAACAGTTCAATGTCTAACGGCAGCTGAGGATTAGTGAGATCATGGGCAGATAAATTAATCGCCACCGTCAGCGAAATACCTTGTTGCTGCCATTTAGCTAGCTGCTTAATGGTAGTATTTAATACCCAGTCGCTGATCATCGAGATATTACCTGAGTTTTCCGCTAAACGAATGAACTCATCCGGCGGGATAAACCCCAGTTCAGGATGCTGCCAGCGGATCAGGGTTTCTGCGCCATGGCAATGATTGCTCTGAATATTCACTTTAGGTTGAAACACCAAATGCAACTGCCCTTGTGCTAAGGCAATCGGTAAATCACGGATAATCATTAATTCACGTAAATAGCGTTCATCTTCACCTTGTTGATAAGTGGCTATGCCTAGGGATTCCACTCGGGCTTGATTTAATGCAATTTCAGCATGGCGAATTAAAGTATCAATATCATTACAGTCATAGTCACTGGATAAATCAACAATCCCTACCCGCACATTGACACTTATTTTTGAGCCCTGAATAGAAAATGGATTAGTTAATTGTCGTAGATAGTTATCAAGCTTTTCAAGCGGAATACTCGGTTGGAATAGCAACAAAAACGAGTCGCCATCCAAGCGCGATATTAGTTGGGCCGTTGGGGATAAGCTTTCTAAACGGCTGGCAAACAACACCAATAAATCGTCGGCATTGGCAAATCCAATGATGTTATTTAAATGGCGAAAGTTTTTAATGTCTATCATCACTAAGCTGCCATGCATTTTACTGAGCAGCAGGCTGAGTTGTTGTTTAGCGGCCAAGCGATTATATAAACCCGTGAGGTTATCGTGTTGTGATTGATAAACTAAATCGTTTTCGCGCGATTCAATATTTTCACGCATTATCGATAAGGTGTTGGCTAATACTTGTAACTCAGCGGGTGCACCTTTAATCGGCGGAGGGTTTTCACCTTGGCCGACTTTGCGAGCAAAATTAACTAATGCATAAATGGGTTTCGTTAAGCCGCCAGAAAACCAAGCGGCAATCATAAACGCCAGTAAACACGTTATCGCGAATATAATTAACATGTTATTGCGCAGGGCATCGTAATTTTGCTGCCACTTAACATTTGATTGATGTAGTACCGCCCACTGATGACCACTATTTTTATCTAACGCAATGGTGGTCGATAAGTAGTTTGATGGTATGTCATCGCTGACCTTATCCACTGTTTTTGCTAATAGGTTAATACGCGCTAAAACATCTTGTTGTTGAGCTTGGGCTAGGGTCGAGACAATTTCAATTCTGCCAGCGGACTGGTTGATAAAACTGATATCAATTCCGGTAATGGTTTTGGCTTGGTCTGCGACATTCTTGTCCATAGTGAAGCCCATGCCGACCCAAGCTATTAATGTTGGCGCTTTGACGGGTTGCAACACAAATTGGTAACTACTGTGGTCATAATTGAAAATTTCGAACGTGGTTGAGCGATTCTTGGTTAATGCAAATAACTCATCTACATTAGCTGCAGTGAGCCCTTGCAAGCTTGATGACAGTAGTTTTCCCTGTGGAGATAATAAAATAGCAGCGTCAGCATTAATGCGCCTGCCATGGTTGGCTAACACTGACGATATTGTATCTTGCTCGCCAGTGGCAACGGCGCGTTTAAAACCAAAGTCCGCACTGAGTAACGACAAACTTTGATTTAGCTGATCGCTTCGGTTCGATAACATTTCGACAAAAATATTGGAACCAATATTAAGGTTTTGAGTTTGCTGTTGGCGAAAATCTCGCTGAGTTGCGCTTAATACAAACAAGGCAGTGGTTAACTGCATTAAGGTCAGTATTAATAGGAAAGCTATTATCAGCCGGTTGCGAAAACTAGTAGGCATGCTATCCCGTGACATCGCTTGCTTGAGGGTAACTACCAAAGCCGCTAGGTGGCGACGATGGTTTATCTTGGTGTTCAACATCAATGCTAAACGTTAACTGATTATCGTCATTGCTTACAATGACCAAAGATGAAGGTGTTGCCGTTATTTGCCAAGGATGCCAAATTTTGGCCTGGTATTCGCCTGCAGGTAAATCTGTTAATTGGAGTTTACCTTGTGTATCACTCACCGAAAAATAAGGACTGCTGGCCACATAAATAAAGGCCTGCATGTAATCATGAATATTGCAGCCTATGGCAACTAAACCAGGTTTATCAAATGTAATCGGGTCTTCAGTTGTGCCTACATACAATTTTAACTCAAATTGTTTGGCTTCAGAAAATGAATAAACATGGTGCCGAGTGCGATCTAAATTAGGAAAATCAACCTTGGCACCTTGCGGCACTGCCAATACAAAAGGTGAGAACACTCGATTTTGTTGGCGCATTTGGTAAGGAGCTAAGGTCGATGGCGTTGTATTAGATGGTGACATAGAAATTAACTCTACCACGCTATCGCTTAGCATCACGCCTTGCGCATCGGTAACATTAATCGTCAAAGTAGCCGCAGTCACTGCCGCTGAAAAAAAATACGTTAAACACAACAAACATGTCGTAAATGGATTTATTGGCATGTATTGGCCTCATTATTAAGAGTGTAGCAAGAGTGCCGCGTAGTGGTTAATGGTCTACGTAATATGGCATCATAACCTACAAGAATCAAAATACAGCATCATCACAGCTTAATGCGACTATTTGTTTCGGTATACATCAGCAAACGAGGTGTTCATGAAAATGTATGTATCCATCAGTTTAGTACTGATATCGTTAATCCTGCTTATTCCCGGCGTGACAGAACCGATGTTAACGATAACAGGCACCATTGAAAAGTCGCAGTTAGTGGATACGGGTAAGGATATGTTAATCCAAGATTTAACGGAAGACTCTCGTGCTAATACCCGTGGAATATTGGATATTGCCGCCAGTATGTTAGGGCTAGATAAGCTAGACGGTGAAGTAGAGGTTTTTCGTAATAGCCGCAGTATCATTGATACCATTTCAGCACTATATCAGTCACATCATTTTGTCGTGGCCATGTTGGTCGGGTTATTCAGTATTGTGATCCCTGCCGTTAAGTTAATCACCATGCTCATATTACTGCTGCCAGTGCCACCCTTAATTAAGCAAAGATTGAGCAAAATGATCAGTGGTATCGGCAAATGGTCTATGGCCGATGTGTTTGTGGTCGCAATTATTGTGACTTACATGGCAGGTAATGCGTCAGCTGGAATGGGCGACATGCTTAAGACTCAATCTCAGTTTGAAATCGGTTTCTATTATTTTTTAGGTTACTGTATTTTTTCAATCGCCAGCCAGATGATGGTCGACATGACACAAATGCAAAAGTCGCAGAATACCGCTCGCTAATATAGACAACCGAGGCTACTAGATTTGTGAGCTGGCGACATTGAAATTCGACGTTAACGTAAAAAAGGCTTAAATCAGCTTATTATTTTGATGATTCATGGGAATCACGATAACAAGTCATTATGGTTAAGCGAAGTCGCGATATTTCGCGACTTATGTTTTACAATGGTTATAATGAGTCTATGTACTAGTAACCTTAAGATTGGCTATGACTGACTCTACAACCCCTGAATATATTGGCTCCGATCATTTTTTGCCTAAAAATACTCTGTTGCTTAATGCCATGACAGAGGGTGTGTATGGTTTTGATTTAGCCGGTAATGCGGTGTTCATTAACCCCGCAGCAGAGCAAATGACAGGCTGGAAAAGTGCCGAATTAATTGGCCGAAATATTCACGACTGCCATCATCATAGTCATGCAGATGGTAGTCATTATCCTCAACATGACTGCCCCATTTATCGCACCTTACAAGATGCTATTCCTCGGCAAGTGAACGAAGATGTATTTTGGCGCAAAGATGGCAGCAGCTTTCCGGTGTATTACAGCTCAACCCCAGTATATGATCAGCAACAACTCGTCGGTGTTATCGCGATATTTCGTGATGTAAGCATGCAAAAACATACCGAGCAATCATTGAGACAAGCATTAGCGCAAGTGCAGGCTTTGTCAGAACGGTTAGCATCAGAAAATCAATACTTACTCACTGAGCTACAAGGTCAGCAAGGCGCGTCAGGAATATCGGGTAACAGCCAACCTATCAATCAACTCATGCAACAGATTCACTTGGTCGCTAATACCGACAGTACCGTACTCATTTGCGGTGAAAACGGCACCGGCAAAGAGTTAGTTGCGCGTAACTTACACAGGCTAAGTCATCGTAAAGACCAGCCGATGGTGAGTGTTAACTGCGCCGCATTTTCGACCGCATTGCTGGAAAGTGAGCTGTTTGGTCATGAAAAAGGCGCATTTACTGGTGCTACAGCGCGACGCAAAGGCCGATTTGAATTGGCCAATAATGGCACCTTATTTTTAGATGAAATTGCCGAGTTGAGCTTATCGGCACAATCTAAATTGTTACGGGTGATTCAAGAGCAAAGCTTCGAGCGCGTTGGCAGTAGTGAAACCATTAAGGTCAATATTCGCTTAGTGGCTGCCACCCATCACGATTTAACCGCGCGAGTAGAGCAAGGCTTGTTTCGCATGGACTTATATTACCGCTTGAACGTATTTCCAATTACCGTGCCGCCGTTACGAGAGCGCCGCGAAGATATTCCGCAATTAGTCAGTGATTTAGTCGCATCACTGAGCAAAAAACTCGGTAAAAAAATCACTAAGGTGAGTGCTAAAGGACTGAAGAACTTACAGCAATATGCTTGGCCTGGTAACGTGCGTGAGTTGCAAAACCTAATCGAGCGAGAAATGATTTTATCGCAAAGTGGCCATTTACTGTTTAATACTTTACCTGTAGCGGTTGCCACACCGTTAGCTACCAGCACGTTAACCATGGCACAAGCCGAAGCCGCACATATTATTGCGGTATTAAATGCTAGCCACTGGCGTATTTCTGGCCCGTTTGGTGCTGCTGCAATGCTAGATATGCCGGCGAGTACCTTACGATCTCGAATGAAAAAGTTAGCCATTACACGCTAATTTTTATAATTGGTTTTATTAGGTCGCGATATATCGTGTAAAAAGTGATATATCGTGACATTATGCTATAAGTATTTTATTTTAATCTTTTTAAATCAAATAATTACAATTATATCTAAGTTGGCTTAGTCTTTGCTATAACAGGGCAATATTGTGTTATAGGAATACATTTATGCCCAAATCATCATCTCAAACTCCGGCAGCGACTGTGCCAGTTGATAAAGCTGCCGTTTCACAACGGATTCCAGTGGTGCAAATTGCTACGCCGTCGACAAAAATTCAGGTTCGAGAACAGAAGGGTGTATTTCAACGGCTGCGTCAGCACAGTAATACGTTACTGATTGCGATTTTTTTCATGATCCCATTTATCAATTACCAAGGCCGGCAAGCCATTCTGTTTGATGTCACCGAACAGCAATTCTTTTTCTTCAATATCACCCTGTGGCCACAAGATTTTACCGTTTTAGCGTGGTTTTTTATGGCCGCGGCTTTTGCATTGTTTTTTGTCACGGTTTACTGGGGCCGAGTTTGGTGTGGTTTTTTGTGTCCGCAAACCGCGTGGACTTTTATATATATGTGGGTAGAAGCCAAGGTAGAGGGCAATCATCATCATCGAGCGGCATTAGACAAAGCACCATGGTCACTGAATAAAGTGCGTAAACGAGTGACGAAGCATGCGGTGTGGATGGTGTTTGCCTTGCTAACTGGCTGCGGGTTTATTGGTTATTTTATGCCTGCACGCGAGTTGTATGTTGATATTTTTAGCATGAGTAGTGGTTTTTGGACTGGCACCTGGGTGTGGTTTTTTGCCATATGCACTTATTTAAATGCCGGCTGGATGCGTGAAATGATGTGTTTGCATTGCTGTCCTTACTCGCGTTTTCAAGCGGTGATGTTTGACGCCAACACTAAAACAGTGAGCTATGATGCTGATAGAGGGGAATCTCGTGGGCCACGTAAGCGCTCACAAAAAACAGAACTAGGTGACTGTGTAGATTGTAATTTGTGTGTTGACGTTTGCCCCACTGGGATTGATATTCGTAATGGCTTGCAATACGAATGTATTAACTGCGGTGCCTGTGTTGATGCATGTAATCAAACCATGGAAAAGTTTGGCTATGCACCCAATTTAATCAGCTTTACCAGCGAAAATGCCTTAAAAGGACAACCAAAAGCCAGCCTGTTGTCGCTAAAATCGCTTGGTTACGCCAGTGCATTACTGATCATGATTGTGCTGATTATTAGCGATTTAAGTCACTTAAGTCATATACAGCTCAATGTAATCCGCGACCGCCAAACCTTGTATCGTCAAGTGGGTATCGATAAAGTTGAAAACAGTTATCAACTTAAAATTCGCAATAAAACTCAACAAATGGCTTTTTATCAAATAAGTATCAGCAATGACGATCCCCAAAAGCAAACATTGCAAATAGTCACCGACAGTTTGATTGCGATAAAACCTGCAGAACAACTGGATTATCCGTTGACCCTCAGTGGCCGCCTGAGTAACCGCACGAGTGATAGCACCCAACAAACAGTGCAATTTAAGGTGACCCAAATTCAAAGTTTGGAAAATCCAACGCCAACGGAACCTGTAAATGAGATCTCGCAAACATCACGCTTCTTTTGGCCGTAATCTCAGTATCTCAGTATGGCGGCATAAACGCGTGTCGGCATTATTGGATGCTACGCAGCAAAATGGTTAAGTAACAAAAAGGCTTGTCGCATTATTAATGGGACAAGCCTTTTTTGCTAAACGTTCGCAGTGTAATCGCGATAAGCCATTAACGCTGATGTAACGCGTAGTCGCTACCATCTTTAGCGGTAAACACTTTACAGTTGCCTTCAGTTGGCTGACAGCCTGTGTGGATTAAGCTAATCCATTGCTTGTATGGCGTCGGCAAATTCTTAATTGGAATCGCAACTTGAATGTCTTCAATATTAGCCTGGTCTGTGGTGCCCATTTGTCCTTGGCGGTCGAAACAAATCTCAACATGGGTATCATTATTCTTTAATACAACAGATGTTGGTTCACTTTTGTGACCAGTCAGTGCCACAAATTGACATGGATTTTGTAAACCACACTGAGAGCCGTCTTTTAAAAATGCCAATAAGTGCGTGTAGTAAACTACATAGCTGCTGACATCTTGGTGCGAGCCTTCAGTTAATGGAAATTGTGCATCCAAAAAGTCTTTGGCGTTTGTGGTGCGATCCTGTTGATTCGTCGTTGCCACAAATTGCTCACCAATGAAGCGGTTAAGGTTTTGGGTGGCTGTTGCGCTTGCTTGAGTAGACATATTCATCGCCTTATTCCTCTTCGTATTGTTGTAGGTCACAAAACCTTTTTCAGTATTGTTTATCATTAAGCCTTGTTCGCAGCTTGATTTTTAGTCTATGCTATTTTTACAAACAATTTCACAATAAAAATTTTACAGTGTGAATTATACAAAATGAGAAATGATAAAAGCTTAATGCGAAAGACCCATTTTTTGGGCACAAAGATAAGAAACTTGCGTAAACGCAATAACTTAACCATGGAAGACTTGTCTGCTCGTTGTATGCGTGTTGACTCAGGTAACTCGCCGTCAGTGTCATACTTGTCAATGATCGAGCGCGGAAAACGTGTTCCAAGCGCTGATATGTTGGCGGTAATTGCAGTGGTTTTTCAAAAAGAAGTGGAATGGTTTCTTGATGATGTGCCAGAAGATGAAGCGATTACGCCTGAAAAAGGCAATAAAGGCGGCATAAGTGGTATGCCGCTAGAGCCGAGTTTTTTGTTCTCCAATGACATTCTGCAAATTGCCATCCCTGAAATGTTGTCGCAAACCGGCACCAGTGGCCGCCAATTTGCTCATTTACTGATCCGCGCGCACCAAGAGCATCATCAAAACCATTTTCCTGATTTAGAGCGTGCGGCCGAAGAAGTTGGCTTAAAACGTATGCCGCTTGCCACCGAAGATATTATCGATATTGCCAAGGGCATGGGCTTAAAAATTAAATGGATCGACCGTGCGCCTAAAGAAGTTATCAACGAAATGGGCTTGAGTTCTAAACAGTTGGTTACCTCATTTTTTGAGCCACCGGGAACCATTTATATCAGTAATATTCTGAAAAATAGACCCAGCAGATTGAGATATGACTTGGCCGTGCACATAGGTCATTGTGTGTTGCACAATAAAGACGGCTTAAAAAGTGTGATGATGTCTGGTCGCCGTGATGACTTTGATGATGCGCTGGTCCCTCAGTCAAACACCTTGAATGCACAAGATATTTTGCATGCGTGGCGTGATTTTGAATCAAGCTTTTTTGCGGGTGCTTTGCTGTGTCCTAAAGTGCCGTATCGGCAGTTACTTGACCGACATGGCTATGAGATTAGCGTGCATAAACAACTGCAAGTGTCAGCGTCTGTTGCTATGCGCCGCATGACGGTAGTGTCGCCTTATCCGCACTGGCATTACTTTGATGCCTACGCACCGGGTAAGCTAAAAGCGGTTTATCGTGGTAATGGCATTCCTTTGCCTTGGGGTAACATGCGCCTGGTAGAAGACCCTTGTCAGCACTGGGCTGTGTTTAGAATGATTAACGAGCCAGTCGCAGGCACGTCTGCGCAAATATCAATTTTAAATGTCGGTAATGAACCGCGTATTTATTGCTGTGAATCGATTAAGGTTGATGACTCGGCAGGTAATCCGCATGTGTTATGTGCGGGTATTGATTTAAATCCGGCGATTGAAGCGCAAGGCAAAGATGCGCAGTCGATTGCACATGAATTAAAACAAGCTTGCTCAACGGGCGGCGGCTCAATCATTATCCCCAAACATATCCAAAAGGATCTCATCAGTGTGGCGAAAATCCTTAATATTAACTGGATTGAGCGTGGGATTAAAAAAGATGCACAGCTAATTTGCTCGCGTGGAGCAGTGTGCCCACGTCAGCCAAGCTGTTATGCCGCAGGGCGTAATTTATGCGAGGGAGATCAAGGCTAATTTGACCTTTGTTGATGCCGCATCAGCATAAGTTGATGCGGTATAACAGGCGTGATTAAACGGCACCTCAATCCTGTTAAAGAGGAAACCGCACCGTAATACAAAGCCCGCAGTTATTGACAGGATCGGTTGGCGCTAAGCTAATTTTTGCGTCCATTTGCTGCACAATACTCGCCACAATCGCTAATCCTAAACCTGAGCCATATTCGTTACTGCCCAAGACTCGATAAAAGGGTTCAAACACTTTTTGAGCTTCATCTGTGGCGATACCTGGACCAGTGTCTTTGATGGTCATCTCAATGTATTGATCTGTTTTAGTAATGCTTAAATCAATTTTACCGCCATTTGGGGTGTAGCGAATCGCATTGTCGATAAGGTTGTGAATTAAGGTTTTTAAACGGACAGGATTGGCATTGAGTTCGGCGTCGTTATCTTGGCTAAAGCCCAAATCAATCTCTTTCGCTTCTGCAAGTGGGTACAGATCTTCAATCACCTCAACGAACACCATTTTTAACGATATTGTTTGAGGTTGTTGGACGCTGTTGTCTTGTTGACGCGCCATCGACAATAGTTGTTCTAGTAGATGAATACTGCGACCTATTCCGGCTTGTAGTGCATTAAGCTTCTGGCGCGCATCGTCCGTTAACTCTGTTTGCTGAAGACGTTGTGCCTGTAACGACAGTGCAGTTATGGGCGATCTTAATTCATGGGCGGCATCGGCAATAAAACGCTTTTGGCTAGCAATAACCTGGCTATTTTTGCTGAGTAAACGATTAATTGCCTCAACAAAGGGCACAATTTCACTCGGCAATTGAGTGGTGGGAATTAGCTGTAGGTCATGCTCAGTTTGACGGTCAACTTCGTGGGCTAAAATACTAATCGGGCCAAGAATTTTACCTAGAATATACCCCAGTAATAACAGTAAAAGCGGAATTAATACTAACAATGGCATCAGAGTATGCAGCGCGGTTTCAAACGCAATATCGTCACGAATAGCAGTATCTTGGGCGATGGCGATACGTTGAGTGGATGACAAGGTGCGAACAAACACTCGCCAAGATTGGGTGGCTAAATTAACCGTATGAAATCCATCGGTTAAATTGCTCGGCAAGGCTAGGGTATTTTGGTCTAAGGCATTACTTGCTGAGTTGCTACCCAATAACTGCACTGAAACCTGAAACTCCAACTGATCTTGGCTTAACGGGGTGAGTGTTCCGTTGTTTAGCGTAAGCGAGTAATGGTCAAACAGCACGGCCATTTGTTGCAATACATCATCTTGGAGCTCATGGGCTTCTTCAAAGGCACTGCTAAAGGTAAAGCTGGCGGCTATGATCGCAACAGACAAAATGGCTGCTGAAATCCAATAAGATAAGCGTGTTTTTAACGAATTACTGGGGCGTTTTTTGACACCATCCATCCTACACCTCTGACATTTTTAATGGTTTCTGTACCCAATTTTTTACGCAAACAATGAATTAAAAACTCTACCGCATTACTTTCTACCTCTTCACCCCAGCCATAAATTCGTTCTTCTAAATCACTTTTTGAATGAATCGAACCGGGTCGAATAAGCAATGTTTGCAGTAGGGCGAACTCGCGGTTAGACAGTAAAATATTATCTTGAGTGAGGGTTTTGGCTTCATGTGTGGCTGGATTTAGCCAAACAATATTATTGGTTAATTCTGATGTATGTTGGTTGGCATTGCGCCTTGTTACTGCACGAATGCGTGCCAGTAGTTCGGTTATATCGAAGGGCTTAACGAGATAATCATCGGCACCTAAATCGAGCCCTTTGACTCGGTCTTCTAGGTTGTCTCTGGCGGTAATAATGATCACCGCCAGTGCGGGATGCTGAGCTCGAATATATTGCATTACTTGTAAACCATCCAGTTTAGGTAAGCCAAGGTCGAGCAACACCACATCGTATTGCTGGCAACGTAAACTGTGCAGTGCCGCTTCACCATCGCATATCCAATCAACCGCATAGGCGACATCTTTTAAGGCGCTTTGCATGGCATCGCCAATCATTTTATCGTCTTCTACTAATAAAATACGCATAGCACCTCAATCGGACACAATGACACAAAGTGAAAAGTCTTGATTAATGATGTGTTGTCGCGGCTTGCTGCTTAAATAACATTAAACACAACACCATACCAAAGAGTAATGCGGCCGACGCACTAAAGCGACTAAATTCTAATCCACCATGACTAATGGGTTTATCTAAAAAGTCACCCACCACGGCACCTAAAGGTCTGGTTAAAATAAAGCTTAGCCAAAACAACAGAGTGCGAGATATTGAGCTCCAAAGATAGGCAGCTAATAACACTAATAACAGGCTACCAAAGATTAACGCACTGGCATCATAACCAAGGCCTGCACTGTCTACTGTCCAGTCGCCTAACGCTGTACCTAAGGTTTGTGACAGTAAAATCGTCACCCAATAAAAACATTCGGTTTTGGTATTGTTTATCGACTGATTAGACAGGCTACCTGCACTGACGTACCAAATTGAAAATGATACGCACAATAAGCTCACCAGTAATAATGTGCCGCCAGTATAGCCAATGCCTAAAGAGCGGTCGGCAAAGTCAGCCATCGTTGTGCCAGCCGTCGTTGTAGCGATAATGGTGGCCCAATAAATACTCGAAGAATACTGTTTACTGCGAATTTGTATTGCTACCGCTATCGCGAATAAACCGATAAAAATAACTGAGCTAACTAAATAGCCGAGGTTAAGCGACATCGATAACGCATCTCCTGCCGTTTCGCCTAAGGTGGTGGCCAGTATTTTTACCAACCAAAATATTAAGGTGACTTGTGGCACTTTAGTCAGCGCCTGCTTTTGTAGTGTGTCCATATCGATGCTCACTTATGTTGATAGATTATTGGCTTTTTTGCTGTTTGGTGCGAACGGTTAGGTATGCCACAAGTGCAATAATAATCACTAAAAACACAATGCTGGTGCTGGTGGTACCAAACCCTAGGCCGCCTTTACGAATGGGTTGTGACAGTAAGTCGCCGATAGATGCACCCAGTGGACGAGTTAATATATAAGCTAGCCAAAAGCACAATACGGCATTCGCCTTGAAGCGATAAAAGACTAGGCTTATCAGCGTAATTAACCCACCAAATACGATTGCCGACATGCCATAACCGACATTCATATCTTCCGACACCCAATCGCCCACAGCAGTACCAAGTGCGAAGGTAAATAGAATGGCCAACCAATAAAATAGCTCACGTTTAAGAGTGACAATGGAGTGGATGGATAAGGTGCGTTCTTTACTGAACCAGTATGCAAATGTTGCCGCTAATAATGCGCTAAACACCGCTGTCGATACCGGTAGAGGCACATCGAGTTTGTCTGTGAGAATGTCGGTGACTAAGGTGCCAAAAATACTGATAAGCACCACAACACTCCAATATGCACCTGGGCGATATTGGCTTTGTTTAAGTTGCACCAATAAGACGACAAGTAAAAATACTCCCATGATGATGCTGGTATTAATCATGCCTACGTGAAGATGGAAGCTAAGATAATCTGCTGCGGTTTCACCAACGGTGGTCGACATCATTTTGATGACCCAAAAAATCAACGTGATTTCAGGTACTTTGTTGAGCCAACCGTGTTGCGATGTATTGCTGCTACTTGGGGCATGACGGGTTACTGGTGTTATGACTATTGGTTTCATGTGGACTCCTGATCCAGTAGTGAAACATGCTGTAGTCATATAATGCCGAGCAATACTTAGCCCAAACATAGGGCTAAGTATAGAGCGACTTTTTTCGGTTATTTTTTAGCGATAGCGTTTGGCTAAGTTATTAGACTAAGACATTTAGATAAACCATTTCGTTAAGCACTTACGGAGGTACTTTCATCAAATACTTTTGTGAACCATTACGGCGCATTGATAATTTTTATGCAGTTCTAGGCGCCATATATTGCGCCATATATTGCGCTATAGATTACACCTAATTTTCAACAAAAGTGCTCAGTAAGTAGCTTAAAAAAGAACGGTTCGAGAGTATCTTGCATAGCGTGAGTGTGCGGTGTGTTAGTTACAGGGCACTCATCACCAAAATGACTGACGAGTTGCCCTATTTGCGCGGAATTCCATTCAGGATGAAACTGCAAACCAATAGCCTGTTGGTGGTGATACATTTGCACATTACACTGTGCTGAACGAGCCAGCGACACAATACTGTCAGGTAAGTTGATGGCTTGATAATGCCACTGCGGCACAGCCATTATCGTACCATCAGCAAAGGTTACCTCATGCCAACCCAGTTCAGGATTAGGCATATCAATGACTTGGCCACCAAGTTCAATTGCCAATAACTGCGCGCCCAAACAAATGGCCAATAAAGGGACTTGTTGAGTTAATGCCTGTTTAATTAATCTTGACTCGGTTTGCATCCAAACAGGGTTATCCACCACATTCATCGGCCCACCTAAAATAATTAATCCTCGGTAAGCATCGAGATTTTCGGGCAAAGATTCTGGTGCATAAAAACACTCAAGTTCGATACTGTGTTGTTTAGCCCACAGTGCCATTCTACCGACGCCTTCGGCAGGGTGATGCTGAAATACTGCAATAGTTTTGTGGATCATTTCAGTTCATCCAACTCTATATACACTCTTGAAACCGTAGTCATTGGACGAGTGATGTTTGGCTTTGTGTTTGGGGCCACTAGAGAAGTGTTTTTAGGTGTTGTGTCGGGCAATGCAGCACGAAGTTGGGCTTCATTGTTAAATAAGTTTGCCGTATCAATAGGAATAACAATTTCTGCGGGTAAGCTATTGCCGACATTATCGAGGCGTACAATGTGATCGGCATCGGGTCGAGTCGTCAGGCGTTTAACGAGAAACTGTACCTTATCGTCAGGGGTATTATTAACCTTAAGATAAGTATTGTTGCTGGTTTTTTGTTGCTCGAACTGAGTATCTAATTCATTGAATACTAACACCCTAGTCACGGTTAGCCCTTGGTTCTTCCATTGCATTTCACCGCCGCGTTCAAAATGGCCTTTAACAATATCAACGTTTAAATGTTCAATATGACTTGGATGAGCGGGAGATAGCATCGATAGGTCAAATTGTTGCGGCACTATGGTCCAAATCGGATATCCGCTAGCTGCCGATAACGTTAAGCCGTTGATTACCGCTGTGTTGATTTGAGGATCATCAAAAGTTAGCTGCAACACGACTTGGGCATTATGTGGGAGGTGAAACATCGGTAAATGCGAGGCAAATAAACCATATTCACTGCCAAACAATAGCATGCCGTGAAGTCCAACTCGAACTTGTGGCGTTACAGGGCTATTCGATGAGGTATCTACTTGTGTCGCGTTGGTAGTCAGTGGCAGTAGCATCAAAATGGCCAATAAACCCCGACTGAAATACTTGTAAACGCGGCGTATGGATAATGGCGAAAATAGTGTGGTGATATAGCGATTTAATAGCATATTAGCGGCTCTTCTGTGTAGATGGCAGATGGGGCCGTCCCCGATGTGAATACCTGTCGATGAAAAGTGGTGAATGTCAGGCTGAGGTCGTCCTCAATGGGTTAATCATATCGATTAAATATAGAATAAACCAGCTGTTATGCGGGGCGGTTCACAATGTGGACTCAATTCCAAAAGCAAGCTTATGCAGTAATTTCCTTGAAAGTCCTACCTACAATTGATTAGTCGATATTCGCTGTTATTTTCACCAAACATTAACAATAGTTCCCGTTTTGGAATTGATTCCATCGATATGATGAAGCGTCAATAATATAAAAAGGGGTGATAACCTATGAGCAATATAGATCTATTAGGGCGCCGTAAGTTTATTGCAGGTCTAGGTATTGCTGCTGGTGCAGCGATGGTAGCACCAGCAATGGCAGTGTCTGAAAAGGCAGATGGTGTTAAATGGGACAAAGAAGTTGAAATCGTCATTATTGGTTCTGGTTTTGCGGGGTTAGCTGCCGCAATCGAAGCCACCAAACATGGTGCAAAAGACGTTCATATATTTGAAAAAATGTCCTATTTTGGTGGTAACTCGGCGATTAACGGTGGGCTTTTTGCCGCACCAGGCACGCCGATGCAAAAGAAAGAAGGTGTTGAAGACTCGGTAGACAGAATGGTTAATGACCAATTATTGTCTGGCCGTGGCATTGCCGATGAAGGGTTATTGCGTCATGTCGCATCTCATGCGGTTGAAGCGTTACAAATGACCTTAGATGCAGGTTCTGAATACCATCCTTACTTACAACAACTAGGTGGTCACTCGGTTGCACGTACTTACCAAACCTCAGTAAGTTGTGGTGCTGGTATCACCCAACCATTGTACAAAGAGTGTAAACGTATTGGTGTAAACACCCACAATCGTTCAAAATTTGAAGGATTCCTCGTTGGTAATAAAGGCGAAGTTGTTGGTGTTAAAATGCGTCAAAATTATCACTTTGGCGAAGACCAGCCTGGTAAAGTCCTCAATATTCGCGCCAAACGTGGTGTGATTATGGCTACCGGTGGCTTTGCGCAAAACGTTGATTTACGTATGGCGCAAGATCCAACCTTAACTGCAGACGTTGGTTGTACCAACGCACCAGGTGCAACAGGCGAGGGTATGTTCGAAATGTTCCGTTTAGGAGCTATTCCTGTGCATTTGGCTCACATTCAATCAGGCCCTTGGGCTTCACCTGATGAAGGTGGCTTTGGTTATGTGTCTAACTATTCAATTTTCAACTTACCTCATTCAATTGCTGTTAGCCGCACAACCGGTAAGCGTTTCATGAATGAAATTGCCGATCGTAAAACACGTGCTGATGCTGAATTAAGTAACCGTGATGAAAAAGGCAATCCTGTACCACCACTGTTGATTTCAAGCTTTAAAGACTCTAAAGCACATCCAAATACCGAAAAAGTGATTAAGTACAATGTCGGTTGGAAGTTTGAAAGTCTTGAAGAGTTGGCAACACACTTTGGTGTCCCTCTAGCTGGGTTAAAAGCACAAATCGCTGAATACAATGGCTATGTAAAATCTGGCGAAGATAAGCAGTTTGGCAAAGATATGACGTTGGCGAAAAACAAAATGATCGAAGCGCCATTTACTGTCGTTCGCTTGTGGCCAAAAGTGCATTACTGCCAAGGTGGTGTAAAAGTTAATACCAAAGCCGAAGTAACAGATAGCTTTACTGGTAAGTCTATTACTGGTCTTTATGCCGCTGGTGAAGTGTGTGGTGGTATTCATGGCGTTAGCCGTTTAGGCAGTTGTTCTATCCCAGAATGTATGGTGATGGGCATGACTGCTGCTAGAAGTCTCATGAACGTTTAACCAGACCAGTGAACAAGAGGAATCATTAATGAAAAACTTTAATATTATACTTGGGCTGGTACTACTTGGATTAACCAGCTTATCAGTACAGTCAGCAGAGATCCGTGACTACCATAAAGAGGTTATCGGTAAAGACTGTAAAACTTGTCATGATAATGGCATCAAGCAGTTTCCATCTGATCAGTCCTGTTTGCAGTGTCATGATGTTGATGACTTAGCAAAGAAAACCGCCAGAAGTGAAGAAGACAAGTGGCAGAACCCACACAATAACCTTCACTATGGTAAAGATGTACCTTGCCAAGAGTGTCACAGCGAACATAAAACCAAACAACCATTATGCAGCAATTGTCATACGTTTAAGTTTGATAAGCATAAAGGGTAAACTAATTTAAATTGATATTAGTTTTAAAAGCCGCATATTAATGTATTAATATGCGGCTTTTATATTATATGTGATTGTTTTTTTCATTATTCATTATTAATTATTAATTTAGATTTTAACTTATTAGGTGTTAAGTTATTAGGTTTTAAGTTATTAGGTTTTAAGTTATTAGAAATTTAAGGTTGAACGCCTACAGTTTTTTAATCACTTTTTAAGTATTAATTGTATTTTTGTTGTTTATATTTGTTGTAAGTATGTTGAATGTAATTTTTTGGAATTAATTCCAAGGGTAATATCCATCCGTCTTAAATAATAAAGAAAGATGGATGATATGAAATATAATACCTTGTTAGTTATGATGTTGTTATCTAGTTCTGCTATGGCGAGTGAAATACCTAGTTTTTTAGATAAGAACGATGTTGATAATGCTGAGTTCACTTGTTTAGGAGCAGAATCTCAGTACGATAAAAATGATCAAAAATATGTCGATATTTTATGGAATGAAACACTGCAATATTTACAATCTTACGCGGTAGCATTAACCAATAGTGAAAATGGTCCATGTTTAAATTCAGACCAAGCAATGTACGATTCTACCGAAGGTGGTAAGAATATGTGCATCATGGATCGCAGAGACATGAAGCTATTAGTTAAAAACATTTATCAAGTTATTAATAATTCAGATAAAGCGAAAAAGTGTTTTGGCGCACGCCAAGACGTCGATTGGATTTACAGTCCTGGTGGTCAATTAGCTGAAAAATCCCCAGTAGCTAAATGGCTTAAACGTGCAACATTCGATTCCTTTTTTGACACAAAAGTCACTAATAAAGACGTGCGTAAACTCGGCAAAGAGTTTACTAAAAACTTTACTAAAATGGTAACGGGCGATGAAGTGAAAATGCCCTCAGCTTTCCCAACAGATATTAGTGCCAACGCATTACCTAACTTATGGGCAGCAGCAGGTTGGTACCCAATGTATGCTGAAGAAAGTAAACGCAATGATAAAAACTTCAACAACATTCGTGGTGGTTATGCCTATGCCGAAATTTTTGGTCACTGGGGACTATTACGCATAGACGAAATTAACGGAGAAAAGGTTGGTGCAGAAGTCGGTATGACAGTGCAATCAGTCGATACCTTATATCCCTATCATAACCATGCAATATCTGAAATTTATTACAACATGCGCGTGCCTGCGTGTGCGAATGAGTTTAAGAGCTTTGCCGTGCGTGAAGATTCACCGTTAATTAACACCGTTAAAGAAGACGACAACGTTAGACAAGTTCAGTTTGATGCAGGTCAACACAATGGGCAGACCATGTGGCTGTCGAGCAGTGCTGATATCGATCCGCTAATGTATTTTCATCAAAATACTATCCATGCCTTTGAAGTCGATGGCAGCTGCGAAGCTAAGCCAGAAGAGCGCGCTATAGTGTCTGTTTGGGCAAGAAGCAATGCCAACGACAAGCGTAATGACTATGGCACCACGCTACTTTGTGAGTCAGCTAAAAACCCCGGTACACCTGCTCATAAAGATGAAGTTATTCAATGTGACTTAACAAAAATCAAATGGTAACGGCCAAGTTATTAATTATCGAATTGGGAAATACAATAAAATGAAATTATTAAAGTTATCTTTATTATCTACTTTAGTATCGCTATGCATGGTTTCTTTTTACTCTACAGCACAAGATGTTGAAGATGGAATTAACGTATCCGGTACCTTAAGAGCTAATTATTCATATAAGCAATATAGTGATAGTTCTAAAGATAAATCAGGTGATTTAACCTTTGAGATGGCATCCGTTAAATTCAACGGTAAATTAGATAACTGGGGGTTATCATCTGAATATCGTTTTTATGATGGATGGGAAGCACTACGTTATGGTTATGCCTTTTATGATTACTCAGAACAATTGCAAATTCAATTTGGTATAAATCAAGTACCATTTGGTAACCCGGGTTTTATTTCAAATAGTTTTTGGTTTGGCGTACCGTATTATTTAGGTTTTGAAGATGATTATGATACAGGTATTAAAACGGTTTATTCAAATAATGGTTGGGGAACTGAGTTTGCGTTTTATAAAGGCGCTGAATATGGTGCCAGTCGTAATGAACGATATTCAACAGACTTATATTCTGGCCAAGTCAACGGCACTGACTATTACAATGAAGAAACTAACCAATTAAATTTACGCCAAACCTATGCGATGGAGTATGAAGGCGGTAAAACCGTGGTGGGTGCTTCGGTCGAGGTAGGGCAGATTTATAATAGTAATACTGGCAATAATGGTGACCGATATGCCGTCGCGTTACATCTCGACAGTAGTTATAAAGGTTGGGCGCTGCAGTTACAGGCAATGCAATATGAGTACAATGCTGCTGATGCGTTAGACGATAACAAGCTTGCGGTATCGGCTTACGATTGGCAGTACGAAATTGCGTCTAAAGCGCAAGCTTATAGCATAAACATTGCTAAAACGATCACTACCAGCTGGGGCAGTGCAAAAATCTATAATGACTTCGGCGTGGTAACCCCCGATGTTGACAATGAAGACTATGACAACAGCTATCAAAATGTTACTGGTGTTGCGTTATCTTCAGGACCAACATACACCATGATTGATTTTATTATGGGTAAAAATATGTATGCCTCTACGCGTGATAATGGTCATGTTGGCTTACCTGAAATGGGTGATAGCTGGGACCACCGCATCAATATCAATTTTGGTTACTATTTCTAATCGCTGGTTTTCATCGATAGTTCTATCGTTAGATAGTTACGTTTCACTTTTATCTCCCCTTAAATGCCAATCATTGATTGGCATTTTTATATTTCTACCCACATTAGCATCTAAGCGAAATTACATCATTGCAAGTTAACTGGCCAATAAACCTGCAGACAAAACACCTCTTTTGGCTTGCAATGCAGTTAATTGATCCACGTCTACATTCGTAAAATCTCAACAGAGTACTATCACGATCTCTAAAGCAGTAATCCCTGCTATTTCATTCAAGACATTTAGGTTTTAAATAGAGTTAACACTATGATGATATTAGAAATAATTATTGTGCTTGGGGCGATTTACCTCGGCGCAAGAATGGGCAGTATAGGGATAGGTTTTGCTGGAGGTGTAGGGGTATTAATTCTTACCGTTGGATTAGGGTTAACGCCAGGTGCTATCCCCATCGATGTAATGCTGATTATTATGTCGGTTATTACCGCCATAGCTGCGATGCAAGAAGCGGGTGGCATGGACTATTTGGTATCTATTGCTGAAAAATTACTACGTAAGCACCCGAAACACATTACTTTTTTAGCACCAATAGTGACTTACACTATGACCTTATTTGCAGGTACTGGTCATACAGCATTTTCGACGCTGCCTGTGATTGCTGAAGTAGCAAAAGAGCAAGGTATTCGTCCATCTCGGCCGTTATCTATCGCAGTTGTCGCCTCACAAGTGGCCATTACAGCATCACCCATTTCTGCCGCTGTGGTGTTTTTTTCGGGTATTTTAGAACCGTTCGGAGTTGATTATTTAGTGTTGTTGGCTGTGTGTATTCCATCGACGCTTATTGCTTGTTTAATCGGTGCTGCAGTTGCGTCGATACTTGGTAAGCCGCTAGCACAAGATCCTATTTATCAGCAGCGTTTAGCCTGCGGATTGGTGAAAACTCGTGGTGAAACTCAAGTGACGTTATTACCGGGTGCTAAGCGATCGGTAGGTATATTCTTAATTGCGATAGTGGCGGTAATGTCTTATGCCACTGCCATTTCTGACAAGGTCGGCTTAATTGTTAACCCTGTGCTGTCGCGCGATGTGGCGATTATGCTGTTTATGCTATCTGCAGCGGCTGCAATAACGTGGTTTTGCCGTTTAGATGCCAGCAAGATTTCTAATGCATCAACATTTAAGTCAGGCATGTCGGCGTGTATTTGTGTGTTAGGGGTTGCATGGTTGGGCGACACTTTTGTGTCTAACCATATTGACGAAATTAAAAACGTTGCAGGAACCTTACTTCAAAGTCAGCCTTGGCTGTTATCGGTAGCGTTATTTTTTGCCTCAATGTTGTTGTATTCACAAGGGGCAACCACTAAAGCGTTAATGCCTGCTGCATTGGCGATTGGAGTGAGTCCATTAACGGCAATAGCCTCATTTGCAGCGGTGAGCGCGTTATTTGTATTACCTACTTACCCAACGTTGTTGGCTGCCGTAGAGATGGATGACACAGGCTCAACGCGGATTGGCAAGGCGGTTTTTAACCACCCATTTTTGATTCCTGGCGTGGTGACAATTACATCGAGCGTGTTATTGGCCTTTTTGTTTGGCAGCCTAATGCTGTAAAGCATAGTGGAAACGATAGTAGATAGTAGATATGTAGAGCAGGCAGAGTGGTTGGCATGAGAACGGCTAGTCGAGTTGATAGCCCTTGTGCTCGACATTGGCTTTAATCAAATTAATCAGCTGTAACGTAGCGTAGGTTTGCGTATCTGGGTTGAGATAAAGCGATTCATTAAACATGGGCAGTATAGGTAATCCATGTTCAATCGGGTCTAGCACCTGCATTTGGTCAGTGATTCTAAATTCGGCTATTGGCGCAATCACTAAGTCATTCTCAACTGCCATGCATAAGGCTTGTGGTGATGGGGTCGACAGCAACACATTAATGGGCCGCATCGAGAGTCGATGGTTAGCAAACACTTGCGCTCTAATCGGGCAATTTTCTGGATACAAACCCATCAGGATCGTCTTGCGCTTATGAGCGTTGCCTTCGACCGCCGCAACCCACTTAAAGCGACGAGTAAAGAGTAATTCGCCGTTAGTCGGTAGTTGCCAATGGGTTGCGACAATGACGTCAAATTCCCCTTGGTGTAAGCGTTTGTATAAGTTACCACTTACGTCAGTGTCGATAACAAGCTCTATGTTAGTAAATTCGCGGATAAATTCTAATAAGCAGCTGCTTAAGTAGCACTTTATAAAGTCGGTGGGTACACCAAGGCGGATCACTTCACGGTTTTGGCAATCTTTTAACTCATCAATAGCCTGTGAATTAAGTTGCATCATTTTATAGGCGTAGTTAAGCAGCGTTTCACCAGACTCGGTCAAGGTCACGCCTTTGTTGTCTCTAATCAGCAAGGTTTGGCCGACACTTTCTTCAAGTTTTTTAACTTGTAGGCTAAGTGTTGATTGGGTTCGGCAAATTTTATCGGCTGCTTTAGACAAGTTGCCACATTCAGCAACAGCAATAAAACTTTCTAATAATTCTATTTTTAACATGGGCTATTGAATAAGTTCATAGTGGTATCAGTATTACTCAATAAAGGGTATCCACAAAGCTTGCTATAGTGTAAATGTGAACTGTTAACGCTTTATTAACCCAAATAAGATGAGGCCCGAAATGAGCAGCTGGGAACAACGTGGCAACTATCTGATAGAAGTATCACAACGTTGTTTAAAAGGGCATAAAACCTTTGATTTATGCCGCTCGCATTTAGTTCAAGCTAGCCAGATATCCAAAGGCACCATCTACAATCACTTTACTTCAGAGGCCGACTTAATTATTGCCGTTGCCTGTGCGGACTACCGTAATTGGCTGATGCAAGCTGAACAAGACACGCAGCAGTATAGCGATCCTTATTTACGGTTTATTTTTCATCATTGCCAACGTTTGTATCGTATTTTGTCTGAGCAAGCATTTGTCATTGCCCGAGTAGTTCCTAACGAGGCCGTTTTATCACAAGCGAGTGATTACTATCGTGAGCGCTTTGATCGCGTGCTTGAGCAATATAAACAGTGGAATGCACAAACCTTAACGGAAATTGGTGAGGTCAGTGGTTTTAACCGTAGTGAGTTACTGTGTGACTACTTACGCGGTGCGATGATCAATAGTGATGATGCGCAAAAGCACTATAACGATGCGGAAATGTACTATCAACATAGTTTTGCTATGACGCAACTTATGGGGCATTCACAAAAGCGTCCACCTAATATTAAGGTGTTTGTACAGTGGTTGGCTGACAAGGAGGCATAAAAAAACCGTGTTTAATAACACGGCTTTTTATTAACTATTAGTAACTTAACGCATAGTAACTTAACGCATGGTAACAAACTCTTCTGCGCCAGTAGGATGTATCGCAACAACTGAGTCAAAGTCTGCTTTGGTTGCGCCCATTTTCATTGCCACGCCAAAACCTTGCAGTATTTCATCCATGCCAAAACCGATACCGTGAATACCGACAACCACTTCATTATCACCCGCACAAACCAGTTTCATTTTGCAGGCTTGGCGATGTGCTGTAACAGCTGAGTACATAGAGGTAAACGTTGAGGCGTAAACCTTAATATTGTCTTGGCCATACTTTTCAGCGGCTTCTGGTTCAGTTAAGCCCATGGTGCCGATGGGTGGATGGCTAAATACCACTGTCGGAATTAAGCTATAATCCATTTTGGCATCAGGTATGTTGCCGAATAAACGTTCTGACAATAAACGACCCGCTTTAATCGCGACGGGAGTTAATTCAACACCGCCCGCCATAATGTCGCCAACACAATAAACACCTTTCGCGGTGGTATTTTGCTGCTCATCAGTAATGACATAGCCTTTAGCATCTAACTGCACATCGGTATTTTCTAAGCCGATATTGCCCGTTGATGGTGAACGACCAATAGCCCAAATTAGGCAGTCAATCGTTAAGCTTTGGTCATTTTCTAATAGTAACGTCAGACTACCATCAGCATTTTTGGTGACCGATTTAGGTACGCTGTGAGTATGAAGCGTTGGGCCATCGGCGGCCATAGCATCAACTAATGCGTCGGTCAAAATTGGGTCAAAGTTACGAAGTGGTGCATGCTTACGTACTAATAAATGTGTTTCGCTGCCTAGTGCATGTAATACACCCGCCACTTCAACAGCTATATAACCGGCACCCACAACGGCTACACGCTTAGGTTGTTCACGTAATGCGAAGAAACCGTCTGAGTCGATACCGTATTGTGCACCAGGAATGTTAGGAATTGTTGGTGCTCCGCCAGTGGCAACCACAATATGGTCGGCAGTGTAGTGCTCGCCATCAACTTCAATGGTGTTGTTATTAATAAAGCGACCATAGCCATTTAATAAGGTGACCTTATTGCTCGCAAATCCACGGCTATAAGCATCATGAATGCGACTAATGTAGGCTTCACGATTGTCGACTAGTGTACTCCAATCGAATTTATTGACGGTAACATCAAAACCATAGTCTTTGGCGTAGAGGTTCAGCGCTTCAGCGACATGAGCGCCATACCACATGACTTTCTTAGGGACACAGCCGACGTTAACGCAAGTGCCGCCAACGTGTTTTGCTTCAATAATTAATACTTTTGCGCCACGCATTGCTGCACGGTTTGCTGAGGCGATGCCGCCACTGCCTGCGCCAAGCGCGATATAGTCAAAATGTTGAGCCATGATGATCTCCACTAGTTTAATGTATCCATTGTAGGGGGGATTGTGTTTGCAATCTAGTCGTTAAACCAATGCATTGTTAACGTTTATGTTGGCATTCACCACGGTCAACGTTATTAGGGCCGCTGGTTGCACACTTAAGGCAAGCCCATTCATCTTCCCTAATATCAATTTCATCTTGATAATGACTAAATTGACTGTTTTGGGTCTGACGTTGTTTTTTCTGAAGATGTTTTATGCGGTTATTGAGCCAGCGACAACTTGGATCATTGGCGATTGTTTTACTGGCTATAGCCGTGTTGGTTATGGTGGAGTGCTTTGAGATTGATGAGCGCGTGTTGTTTTGTTTGGTTGTTGGTTTTTTGTGGCTTGGTTTAAGGTAAATATCGTCGGCTCGATATTCTAACGCTGAGCGGTGCTCGGTGGGGATAATAATCACATTACCTTGATGATCGGTCGCGTATTGCGACGGGAGTGAGTTGGCATTGTCATTGGTTAATGGGGGGCGTTTATCGGGCTCTTTGATAATTAGTTTGGTGAGCTCGCTGGCAAGTAATGAGGTACTGAGTAGCATCATCAAAACCGCAAATAATACAAATAGTATATTGATAAGTCGAGTTAACATAAGCTTCCTTGCTTGAGTTGAGGTGGCATCCTGTAGCCCCTTTAGTCTAGCCTTGGATTGCTAAAATGCTAGCAAAGCTTAAAAACTCAGTTTGAAATGCACCCCTGCATAGGTTTGATCTAAGCTGTCTTGAATATCGTCGGCACTGGCTTGTTGCTTAATGTCTCCTTGAGCGATGCTGTGGCTAATGTGCGCAGACAATGCCATTGAATCATTAAGTTTCTGTTCGGCTTCTAGTCCAAATTGGAAATGGTTAGCACCGTTGTGTTCTTCACTGCTGTATTGAAAATCAAACCCCTGAACAATGTAAGGTGTCAAAGTGAAGTGTTGAGTGATTTCCCATGGACTATGTATGCTCAGTTCAATGAAATAGCCGCCAGCTTCGGTTGCATAAGTGTAGTTAACCGCGGGTACAAACCACGTTAATCCATTAACCGTCAACGCGCCGAAAAATTCATTATCAGAACAGCGCTCATCGCCATAAAATTCTAAGCGCTGATAGCCTACTGTGGCATCAATATTATTAGTGAGATGTAAGGTATATTCTAACCCTAGGTTCCATTCCACATAGTTCACCTGGTCTGCTCGACCTACAATGGCATAAACAGCGAGGTCGTTTTGTTCAATATTGCCCACTGCCCATGCAATACCGCCATGATCTAAATTGTCACGACCTTGAGTGACGTAATTATTTTCCCAAGCAACATCAAACCCTGCAGTCGGCTGGTATTCTGCCGTGGCGAATGCTGACGAGGTTGTCAGTAAACACATCATCGTAGCCATTGCACAACAAAAGGCGCGGGCATAATGGTTGCGGTTTGATAGGCAAAAATCAAATTTCATGTTTATTGAGCTCATATCGAAAAATGGAACAGTGCTTTTAATAAAGCGAATGGTAGCCCTTTTAGTGGGAAAATAAATGATAATCAGTCTCGTTTGGGATCTGTCTGTCAATATTGATTGTGTAAATGAAGTGTAAAATTAAATTGGGATCTGAGTCACTCTATTTATTGAATAAACCAGCTAGGTAGTAGAGCTGGTTATACGTTGAATCAACGATAACATAGTCAAATTTGGCGATAAGAAGGTCAGATTATCGCCTCGAAACCGAGGTTATATTTATTAGGATAAATTGTTTTTACGCTTGAAAACGGCAACATTTAACCCAATATAGGCTAAATACTCACGCGACATATTTCGAGGAATCTTTATGAGCAATCCATTGCTAAGTAGCGCAGAATTACCAGAATTTTCAAAAATTAAACCTGAACACATTCAGCCTGCAGTTGAGCAAGCCATTGCCAAATGTCGTGAGACTATTGAAGTACTATTAGCAAAAAATAGCCAATACACTTGGGACAATCTCATTGAGCCTCTTGAAGACGTTGACGATGAGTTAAGTAAAATGTGGTCGCCGGTGTCACACATGAACTCGGTGATCAGTAGTGATGAATTACGTGATGCTCACGATGCTTGTTTGCCGTTGTTGTCAGATTACGGCACCTATGTTGGCCAGCATCAAGGTTTGTACGAGGCGTATAAATCGATTCATGAATCGACAGACTTTGCCCAGTTAACTCAAGCGCAAAAAATGGTGATAGAGCAGAGCTTACGTGATTTTGAATTGTCGGGTATCGGTTTGGATGACAGTCAAAAAGCGCGCTATGGCGAAATGGTTAAACGCTTATCTGAACTCACCAGCAACTTTTCTAATCAACTGTTAGATGCCACCGAAGCGTGGACTAAGCTTATTACCGACGAAGCAGATTTAGCGGGTTTACCTGAGTCAGCCATCGCCGCAGCTAAAGCTATGGCCGACGCTAAAGAGCAAAAAGGTTGGTTATTCACCTTAGACTTTCCGTCTTATTTACCCGTAATGACCTATAGCGAAAACCGTGAGTTACGCGAAGAGTGTTACCGTGCATTTGTCACTCGCGCATCTGACCAGGGCCCGAATGCCGGTGAGTTTGATAACACCAATAACATGAATGAAATTGTGGCATTGCGTCATGAGTTAGCCAATTTACTCGGTTTTGCCAGCTACGCAGATAAATCGTTAGCCACCAAAATGGCAGAAAATCCAGCACAAGTATTGGGCTTTTTAAATGAGTTAGGCGAACGGTCTAAAGACCAAGCGTCAACTGAATTAGCCGAACTGCGTGCCTTTGCCAAAGACCATTACAACGTGACCGAAATGGCCTCATGGGATTTGAGTTTTTACGCTGAAAAACTGCAGCAACACAAGTACGAAGTGTCGCAAGAAATATTGCGTCCGTATTTTCCAGAAGACAAAGTCTTGTCAGGCTTGTTCTATACCGTGAATCGCTTATTTGGTTTAACCATTAGCGAACAAAAAGGCGTAGACACTTGGCACAAAGATGTTCGTTTCTTCCATATTCATGACGCCGATAAAGTACATCGTGGCAGCTTCTACCTAGATTTGTATGCTCGTAGCGGTAAACGTGGCGGCGCATGGATGGACGATTGTCGTGGTCGCCGGGTTACCTCTACTGGTTTGCAAAAGCCGGTAGCGTATTTAACCTGTAACTTTAATGGTCCTGTCGATGGCAAACCGGCATTGTTTACCCATGACGAAGTCACCACAATGTTCCATGAGTTTGGCCACGGCATTCACCACATGTTAACCAAAGTGGATGTGGGCGGAGTGTCGGGTATCAATGGTGTACCTTGGGATGCAGTAGAGCTGCCAAGTCAGTTTATGGAAAACTGGTGCTGGCAAGAAGAAGCATTAGCGGAAATTTCTGGCCACTATGAAACGGGCGAACCATTACCAAAAGCATTGTTAGACAAAATGCTAGCGGCGAAAAACTTCCAATCGGGCATGATGATGGTGCGCCAACTTGAGTTTTCACTGTTCGATTTTAGAATGCACCACGAGTTTGACCCCGCTAAAGGCGTCGATATTCAAGGTATTTTAGACCAAGTTCGCAGCCAAATTGCGGTATTAACCCCGCCAAGCTTTAATCGTTTTCAACACGGTTTTGCCCACATTTTTGCGGGTGGTTATGCCGCGGGTTATTACAGCTATAAATGGGCCGAAGTATTATCGGCAGATGCGTTCTCGCGTTTTGAAGCCGAAGGTATTTTTAATGCTGAAACAGGTAAAAGCTTCTTAAATAACATTCTTGAAATGGGTGGAAGTGAAGAGCCAATGGAGCTATTTAAACGCTTCATGGGCCGTGAACCCAATACAGATGCTTTATTGCGTCACTGTGGTATTGCTGTGTAAACCAAGCAAAATACATGGTTAAAAAATTAACAGCATAAACGCGAGTTTATGCTTTTTTTTTGCTGTTCAATCGACAATAAGTATACCCATTTCGCACTAAATTCATCACAGCCAGTAAACTACAGCATCTACTTTAGGTATTAAATTCAACAAACTGATCTTGCTGTTCACGTTATATATATCGTTACGGCAAACTTAAAAATATCGTTTATCGATAATTTATTGCTGATAAAAGGTTTGTGTGTTAACTTCAGTTTAACATTAACCAGCTTAGAATGATCATGGATAGAATTGTCTCGTTAAGTAAATGGATTAAATTGCTGATTGTATTTTTAGCTTTATTACAAGTCACTAGTTATAGCAGCACTATGGTGTTCGGAGAATTCCAAGCGGGTGAATATGTGTTAACCATTGATTGGTGGGGTTGGTTTAGCAGCTATCTAGCTGTCGACTTTGGTACACCTTGGCAAGCTCTCGCTCAAAGCCTTTATGATGCGGGATTTCATCCTGGGATCATTCTGGGCAGTGTTGAAATTCTACCTTACCTGTTTATTTACTCTTTTCTCTACCAACTTTTTGGTCTGTATCAGCAAGGTCATGTGTTTACTCCACGTAACTTCCGCTGCTTGAGCCGTATTGCCTTAGTATTTTTAGTCTGGATTTTACTCAGCCTTTTCTACCCGATGATCATCGCATTTACATTGCACTTTAGTGGTACATCTAGTGCGGTACCTGTTTATTTTAGCCTTGGCAGTCAAGAATTAAAGTATGCACTTTTCGGAATGATTTTTTACTGTGTGGCATGGGTAATGAAGCATGCAACTGAGCTTCAAGAAGAGGCGGAGTTGACAATTTAATGGCCATAATTATTGAGCTGGATGTGATGTTGGCAAGGCGAAAAATGAAGTCCACTGAACTAGCTGAATTGATAGGTATAACCCCTCAAAATTTGTCGGTGCTTAGAAGTGGCCGCGCAAAAGCGATTCGGTTTTCGACACTAGACGCTATTTGCCAGCATTTACAATGCTCGCCAGGTGACATTTTAGTCCACAAGGACGATGAATAAATTAAGGACAATAATATGCAAAATTTGCTTAAAAAAATAACCACAGTAGCAATGTTAGGCACCACAATGCTGGTTACTTCAGGGTGTACTATGCGCCTAAGTGAAAGCACCTTTATTGCCAGCGATGAAGTCCCCACAGCCTTTACCGCTGAGTTTACTCAACAATTACAGCAGGCGATGCCTAATCATTTGATTACCCCAGTCAGCTTAGAGTCAATTGATCACGTTAAGTTAAATGGTTTTTATATCGATAACCCCAATAGCCTTACAACCTTGGTCTTTTATCAAGGCAACGGCATGAAAATCGAACCACATGGCCTGTCGGTACTGACCACATTATCAACGCTCAATACCGATATTTTAGTAATGGATCGTCGTGGATTAGGGGCAAGTGAAGGCCAACCAAACATTAACAATATTATTGCAGATGCACAGCAACAACTGGATTATTTACATCAGCAATATCAGCCTGAAAAAGTGATATTGCACGGTTACTCTCTAGGCAGTTTTATTGCCGCTGATTTAGCAAAAAATAATAAAATAGATGCGCTGGTTTTACACGGTTCAGCAACTAATGCAGACGACTGGGTTGATGAAAAAACACCGTGGTATATGGCACCGTTTATGACTTTGGAAATGTCAGAAGATTTTCGTAAAACAGATAATAAGCAAGTGGTCGCGCAATATTATCAAGGGCCATTATTAGTCATTGCGGCAGAAGATGATGAAGAAGTCCCGCCTGAACTGTCTGAAAAACTGTTTGTCGCTAGTCAGTCAGCCAATAAGCAGTTAATTATGGTGCCCAACGTTGGCCATCAAGGCATGTTAGACGATGCCAATACCATGAGTCAGTATCAAACGTTTATTACGGCATTGTGATTTAGTTTGTCTCCAAGTTAATTTCACATGGATGTGAACAGATTCATTAAGCCACAATAGTTGCTATTGACCTAAAGGCGGCTGCCATAATTCGACTTTATTACCTTCAGGATCGATGACCCACGCAAACTTGCCGTATTCAGATTCATCTATTTTATCGAGGACATTACAGCCTTCTGCTTTGAGGGCTGCGATGACAGCGTGAAGGTCTTCAACGCGATAGTTGATCATAAATGAGGCTTGGCTTGGGGAGAATTGGTCGCTTTTCTCTGAACTCACCGCCCAGATAGTGGTTCCACCTAAGGGCTTGTTATTTGAGTCGCTCCAAGAAAAAGCCGCGCCGCCCCATTCTTGAACATCAATGCCCAGATGACGCTTGTACCAAGCCTGCAATGCAGGTGCATCTTTTGCTTTAAAAAATATGCCGCCGATACCAGTGACGCGTTTCATGTGAACCTCCATATATCATGTTTAAAGCTGAAAACTAGTGATGGATTTAATATTCTTTAGGTCGTTATACCGGATGATTCAACTAAGGCATCTGTAAATCTTTCTAGCTCGTTGATATATCGTTTTTTACTTTCGCTATAATTACGGCATGCTCTGGCTTAATGGGCATAACTTTTACTGGGCTAACATTGCTACCGCCAGTATTTCCCGTTGGTACGCCTTTTATTGCAGTTAATAAAGCCGCCCCAATGATACGAATAATTTGACCGATGGCTTCGTTAATATCACGCTGTTTTATTGCCCAACGCAGCATTAAATAATGCACTTTTACATGCCAATAGGTTGATTCCTGCCCAAGCACGTGAGCATTCTCAAGGTATACAAATGAATCTGCAACATTACCTAAACGGTCGGATCGATCTGCTTCAGATAACTGCTCTTGCACGTATGGGGTGATGTTTTTGGTAAAATTATTCAATGTTATTTGCCCAACTTATTATCCTCAGTCGAATTTCTGTCGCTATTTTGTTGAACTTCAGGGTACAACCAGTTAAAAAATTGAGCAAAAAAATAATAAAGCGCTGTCATTAGGGCGGCATAAATACCGATATCAACAATACCCGGTAAGTCCGATAAACCAGTGAAGCTATCTTCCAAAGAATATTGCAGAAAACCTGCTACTGCACTGGAGCAAATTAGCGTTAAGTAAAGAGATAGTGTGCTAGTCGTATTCCATTTACTCATAATCGTCCTTTATTTCATGTTGACTAATTCTCAAGGGAATCCGTGAGGCAAATCTATTGCGGTTATTTATCCTGCTTTTTTTAGTCTGTAATGTAAAGTGTTGCATGCCCTAAGCATACTAGTTGAGTTCAAATGAGAGTGGGTGCAGCGATGACTCCTGGATAGTGACAGGGGCAACAGGGCGGTTATGGATGGCGAATATCGAGTCAAAAAAGTATTAACCCGCATGGTTTTATTGTCTACAACCAGCATGATTTCAAGCATAAAAAAAGAGGTGCTTTGCACCTCTTAATCGTGTTATTTCATATTCATTCACAACAGATAAGTGGCTGGTTATGAATGACGTATTAGTAACATATTACGCCAGCTTTAAATCATACTGGTTACGGTACATCACCATGTCTTCGATGGTGAGTACAGGCATGTTGTGCTTAAGGCCAAAGGCGATAATTTCTGGTGTTTTGGCCATGCTGCCATCTTCGTTGGCCAGTTCGCATAATACGCCAGCTGGCATTAAGCCTGCCATTTGCATTAAGTCGACAGTGCCTTCGGTATGACCGCGACGAGACATCACTCCGCCAGCGCGAGCACGTAATGGGAATACGTGTCCAGGATGAGCCAAGTCAGATGCTTTGGCATCGCGGTTTGCGGCAGTTTTAATGGTGGTCACGCGATCTTGAGCGGAAACGCCAGTGGTAACACCGTGCTTTGCTTCAATAGAGATGGTAAACGCAGTTTGATTGGCGCTGTTGTTATTAATAACCATCGGCGGCAATTGTAATTTGTTGGCGTGTTCGTCAGTTAAGCATAAACACACAATACCGCTGCATTCGCGGATCATTAATGCCATTTGGGCTGTGGTTAAGTGCTCGACAGAATAAATTATGTCGCCTTCATTTTCACGATCTTCATCGTCTAGCAATAATACGCCTCGGCCTTCTCTTAGCGCGGCTAGTGCGAGTTCTACTCGGGTGATTGGATCGCCAAATTCGGCAAGTAGTGATAACTGATTCATGGTTGTACTCCTAAAATGACCAGAATCAGGGCTTGTAAAGAGGGATATAAATCCAAAACAAATTGCATCAACAAGCCGGGGCTAATTGATGTATCTCTATTCTCTCTCATCCGGACTGTAACCGTCGGCTCTGGACTGTTAGACATTACTCATGAGTAAATACCTAAGTCACCAGATCTGCTGACCTCGACGAATCGAGCGCTCGCGGGCTCACTTTTTCAAGTTTACCGCCGGTGGGGAATTGCGCCCCGCCCTGAGAATTATAAACAATGTGTTTGCGCTGATTTGGCTGTAATCGACTCAACGACTACGGCGTTATTGTTAGTAAGTTACGTGAAACTCAGTTAACTCACTGTCAATTTAATCAAAACGCCTCGCTATGTTAATCAGTTAAGCCACAGATGAAAAGGGGGATAAGTCTCAAAAAGAGTAACAAATAAAGTGTAATGCCAATTTTGTGCTACCAAATACAGCTAAAGCCGCTTGCTCGCTGGTATGACCTTTGTTAGCCTGTCGCGCTTACATTAGGAGTAACCGTGCATGAATCTGTATTTTCGTATTATTTTGTTGTTTTTATGGCGAATAGGTCATTGTAAAAGTATTGGTTTTTTAGGCACTAGCCGAATTGATTATCGTGCTTTACCGTTAGATTGCGATATCAATATGCATTTAACTAACTCGCGTTATCCTGCTTTTATGGATTTAGCGCGCACCTATTTGATTGCCGAAATGGGTTTGATGAAACAGTTTCTAAAAAACAAATGGTTACCGATAGTGAATGCGGCAGAGTTTACTTATATCCGCGATATTAAGCCGTTTGAAAAGTTTACCATTGAAACTAAAATCGTTGGTTGGGACGAAAAATACTTTTATATTGAGCATCGTATGGTTACCGCCCGTGGTTTACATTGCATTGCGCATGTTCGTGGTGTGTTTGTATGTCGAGGTAAACAAGTGCCTATTGAAACCTTAATTGCTGCTGCCGGTTACACAGGTGACACACCTGAAATGCCTGCTGAAGTGGTTAAATGGAAACAGTTTTTACAACTTAAAAAAGAACGTAATATATAGCGTTAGTTGTTTTTGGTATCAATGTTAATGTTTAAAGATCAACAAGCCTTTATCTGCCGTATTGGCAGATTATTGCTTGGGTTAAAGGAGCTACGCGGTGGCATTAGAAAAGTTCAGTAATATTTGGGCGCGAGCATGTGAGCGTAAAGGCGGGCCAGCGGCAGTTAAGTCATTGCTGCCTGGCACTCTCGATGCCGATGAAATCAGCGAATATACTGATGCGCAGTTATTGTCTGTTATGAGTAAACGCGTGTTTCAAAGCGGCTTTGTGTGGCGAGTGGTTGACAATAAATGGCCTGCTTATGAAAAAGCCTTTTTTGACTTTGAACCAATGAAAGTGCTGATGCTGTCACCCGATCAAATTCAACAGCGAGCAACCGACCCAGTGCTTATTCGGCATCAAAAGAAAACTCAGGCGATTGTTGATAATGCTTATATGATCCAGCAGATTAATGCAGAACACGGCAGTTTTGCGGAATTTATTGCTCATTGGCCAAGCGATGACATTACTGGTTTGTGGCAAGTGCTTAAAAAGCGCGGCACCCGTTTAGGTGGCAATACTGGGCCTTATTTTTTACGTGCAATAGGTAAAGATACCTTTTTATTAAGCCAAGATGTGCAGTCATATTTAACTGCTCATAACGTCGTTGATGCTGGCTTTACATCGCAAACCGCTTTACGCCAAACCCAAGCTGCATTCAATCATTGGCAACAAGAATCTGGCATGAGTTTAGCGCATATCAGCCGTATTATTTCATTCGGTGTGGGTGATAACCGAGTGTAGAGTAGCCAACAATGTGCTTATGCCTGATAACGACATAAAAACATGGTAACGATGCTTGCGGCAATGTCATCTTTTTGTTGTTCGTTTAATGGCTCTTCGACTTGAAATATTAATGGCCAAAAACATTGGCCTTTAATCAAGCTTTGCACTTCTGTTTGGGCCCGTGCCACATTTTTTACTGTTAAGCGTCCGTCCAGCGTTGCTGCTTTAATCCAGCGCAAAATAGCCGTTTCTTCTTTAATTACCTTTTGTAATTCTTCTTGCATTTCAGTGGTATAAAACAGATGCCCAATCACCATTCGCGATACTTCAACGTGCTCTTCTGATTGAATGTAATCCATATCAAAACGCACCAACTGTTGCAGTTGTTCAGCCAAAGGTTGATGTGAGTCATATACCACAGAGGGTTGAGATAATGCTTGTTGCCATAAATCAGTCATCAAGGTCATCACCAAAGCTTCTTTGGTGGCAAAGTGGTTGTACACTGTTCGCTTAGACACTCCAGCTACTTCGGCTAATTTATCCATACTCGTTGCCGCAACCCCTAATTCTTTAAAGGTTGTTCTAGCTGCTTCAATAATCGCGGCGCGTTTAATCTGGCTGCGTGTTTGCTTTTCTGTGTTCATTGGTTTCATCTAATCAATCTTATTGTAATATTTTACACTGAGTAGTTTACTTTTCAATAAGGGATTATTAAACTACACCGTGTAGTTTACTTTTGGAAGCGATAGATGAAAATATTAATGAGTCTTTTAGTCGCGCTTGGTGCATTGATTGTGATTATTTTGATCAATAAATATTGGACTGAATCGCGTGGACATAAGACACAAATCTTCAGCAATACCGATAAAGTCTATCAAGCGGGTATTAGCAGCTTATGGCCAATTGCCAAAGCCTATTGGTCGACAAAGCGTCAAGCGCCCATTCCCCAAGGTGTGATCCCATTAGAAACATTAACCCCAGAGATATTGGCTCAATCGACACAAGATACCGTTTATCGTTTAGGTCATTCGACGTTATTGATGCGTCTTGATGGCGAATATTTATTGATTGATCCGGTATTTAGCGAGCGAGCATCACCGGTGCAGTGGGCAGGACCGAAACGTTTTCATCAATCGCCAATCAGTATTGCTGATTTACCGGCAATAAAGGCGGTGATTATTAGCCATGATCATTACGATCACCTCGATAGCGCTGCCATTGAGCAATTGGCTACCAAGGTGCAACATTTTGTTACCCCACTTAAAGTGGGTAAGTACTTAACGGCTTGGGGCGTTGATCCTATTCAAGTGACCGAACTGGAATGGTGGCAGTCTGTTGAATTAAATGGCTTGAGTATTACCGCGACACCAGCGCAACATTTTTCAGGCCGTGGCTTGCTTGATCGGAACCAAACCTTATGGGCGAGTTGGGTTATTCAAGGTTTACAACATAAGGTGTTTTTTAGCGGAGACAGCGGCTATTTTAATGGATTTAAAGAAATTGGTGAGCGTTATGGGCCATTTGATCTCAGCATGATTGAAACGGGCGCCTATAATGAATTGTGGAGTGATATTCATATGTTGCCAGAGCAAAGCCTACAGGCGCATATTGATGTTAAAGCAAAGGCAATGATGCCAGTACACAATGGCACTTTTGATTTAGCGTTACATGATTGGTTTGAGCCTTTTGAACGTATCAACCTGTTAGCTAAACAGCAAAATGTCACCTTGTTAACGCCAAAATTTGGTCAAGCGGTGATGTTAGCCAATCCGCAAGCTAGCGAGTTGTGGTGGCGTGCCATTATGCTTGAGCCACAAAAAACAGATGAATTAAATAAGGTTGTCATCAACAATAACTAAGTTAATGTATTAACAGCGAACGTAGGCATGGATAGTTAATCCATAAATTGACTTTACCAGCATGTTACCAGGTAGTGTATTTAATGACTTAATAGGTAATGTTTGTTTGATTACCTGCGTATCGATTACAGTTTGATAACATATTCAATATATTTAACTGAAACTTATTATTTATTTACAATTTATTCGCATTAGCTTAGTTGTTTGAATTTTATACCTATGCGATAAAGTACACAGAAAATTTAACAGTTTAATTTTAGCTATTTTCAAATGAAATTCCTCAAGACTGAGGTGTCATATTGAAAATAAATTGGAGTAGGAGCACTCATGCACAAAGCATTGAAAGTCGCCGCAGTTATTTCTGCTGCATTATGGATTACCGCATGTGGTCAAGGGGATGAAAATGCCCAGTCACAGCAACCGCGACCACCTACACCCGTTGGCGTGATGACAGTTGAAGCAATTTCGCAAGCGATTAAGGTTGAATTACCGGGTCGAAGCCGTGCCTTTTTAGAAGCTGAAGTGCGTCCACAAGTGTCAGGTATTATCACTAAGCGTGCTTTTACCGAAGGCACCGAAGTTAAACAAGGTCAATCTCTGTATCAAATTGATGCAGCCACTTATAAAGCGGCATTAGTGAGTGCAGAAGCCGATCTTGCTAGCGCAAATGCGGGTTTAGCCTCAGCAAAAGCCAAAGCGGCGCGTTATGCCAAATTAGTCAAAACCAATGCAGTCAGTAAGCAAGATTTTGACGAGACGGAAGCGTTATTTAAAGAAGCACAAGCTTCAGTAGCGGTAGCTAAAGCCGCTATTAATACCGCGACCATCAACACCGAATATACTGAAGTTAAAGCACCGATCTCTGGTCGTATTGGTAAGTCATCTGTTACTGCTGGCGCGTTAGTGACCGCTAATCAAAGTAATACCTTAGCGACAATTCAACAGCTTGATCCGATTAACATCGACATCGTTCAGTCAAGTGCACAATTATTGCGTTTAAAAGCCAATTTACGTTCAGGCCAGTTATTGAAAAGTGACAATGCTAAAGTGACCTTAATTCTTGAAGACGGCAGAACATACGATCAACAAGGTATATTACAATTTGCTGAAGTGAATGTAGACGAAACTACCGGTTCAGTGACGTTACGTGCCGAGTTCCCTAACCCTGACGGTACCTTGTTACCCGGTATGTATGTGCGTGCGCTATTAAATGCTGGCCAAGACCCACAAGCTATTTTAGTGCCTCAACGTGCCATTACCCGTAATTCCAAAGGCCAAGCGGTTGCAATGATAGTAAACCAAGACAGTAATGTTGAAATGCGCGTGGTACAAACCGCTGAAGTGATTGGTCATCAATGGCGTATTGTCGATGGTTTGTCTGTTGGCGATAAGTTAATTGTCGAAGGATTACAAAAAATCCGCCCTGGTGCACCGGTTTCTGCACAGGTGTTAACGGCTGACCAACCACAAAAGTAGGGAATCATTATGGCTCGTTTTTTTATTGATCGCCCTATTTTTGCGTGGGTGATTGCACTATTAATTATGCTTGCAGGTGTGTTAGCCATCAGAGGCTTACCCATTGCACAGTATCCAAGTATTGCACCGCCAACCGTAGTGATCAGTGCTTTCTATCCTGGTGCGTCTGCCAAAACCATGGAAGACACAGTCACTCAGGTGATTGAGCAGCGCATGACTGGGCTTGATCACTTACGCTATATTTCTTCAACCAGTGACAGTTTTGGTAATGCGAAGATTACCCTAACGTTTAATGCAGAGGCTGATCCAGATATTGCTCAAGTACAAGTTCAGAATAAGCTGCAAGCGGCTACGCCATTGTTGCCTACTGAAGTTCAACAGCAAGGTGTACAAGTTAACAAGTCCAGTTCTGGATTTTTAATGGTACTTGGTTTTGTGTCTTCTGACGGTTCGATGGGCAAAAGCGATATTTCTGATTATGTTGCTGCCAACGTTCAAGACCCAATGAGCCGTGTACCTGGTGTGGGTGAACTCACGCTTTTTGGTGCGCAGTATGCGATGCGTATTTGGTTAGACCCGTTTAAGTTAACTCAATACAAATTAACCAGTATTGATATTATTGCGGCAATACGTGAGCAAAATGCCCAGATATCAGCAGGACAATTAGGTGGTGCCCCCTCGGTTGCAGGTCAAGAACTTAACGCGACCGTATCAGCACAGAGCCGCTTACAAACCCCTGAGCAATTTAAGCAAATTATTGTTAAATCTGACTCATCAGGTGCCAATGTTTATTTAGGCGATGTCGCCAGAGTGGAGTTAGGTGCAGAAAGCTACGCAGTAGACTCATATTACAATGGTAAACCAGCGTCGGGCCTTGCATTCAAGCTGGCTACAGGCGCGAATGCGTTAGACACTGCAGAAGGCATTAAAGCCAAAGTTAATGAGATGAAAGAGTTTTTTCCTCAGGGACTTGAAGTCGTTTATCCCTATGATACAACGCCATTCGTAGAGCAATCGATAGAAGGTGTTGTGCACACATTGATAGAAGCCATTGTGTTGGTATTCTTGATTATGTATCTGTTCTTACAAAATTTTAGAGCAACGCTTATTCCTACCATCGCTGTACCAGTAGTATTGCTAGGTACGTTTGCGGTGCTATCAGCAGCAGGTTTCACCATCAACACCTTAACCATGTTTGCCATGGTGTTGGCCATTGGTTTGCTGGTGGACGATGCGATTGTGGTGGTGGAAAACGTCGAACGCGTGATGTCGGAAGAAGGCTTAAGTCCGCTGGAAGCCACCCGTAAATCGATGGACCAAATTACCAGTGCGTTAGTGGGTATTGGTTTGACCCTGTCAGCTGTATTTGTACCAATGGCATTTATGTCTGGGTCGACAGGGGTTATTTATCGTCAGTTCTCGATCACCATTGTATCGGCTATGGCCTTGTCGGTGTTTGTGGCAATTGTACTAACGCCTGCGTTATGTGCCACCATGCTAAAGCCTGTTAAAAAAGGCCATACTCATGCAGATACCGGTTTCTTCGGTTGGTTTAACCGTAAATTTGATGCCATGACATCACGTTATGAATCAAGTGTTGGCAGTATTTTAAAGCGTTCATTCCGTGTCATGTTGATCTACGTTGGTTTGGTTATCGCAGTGGCCTGGATTTTCTTACGCATGCCAACTGCATTTTTACCCGATGAAGACCAAGGTATCTTGTTTACCCAAGCTATTTTGCCAACCAACTCAACCCAAGAAAGCACGGTTAAGGTCTTAAAAGAGGTATCCGACTATTACCTTACCGAAGAGAAAGACCTCGTAAATTCAGTGTTTACTGTGGCGGGCTTTAGTTTTGCGGGTTCTGGTCAAAACATGGGTATTGCGTTTGTGAGCCTAAAAGATTGGTCCACACGTGAAGCGCCGGGTGAAGATGTTAAGTCGTTAGCGGGTCGAGCTATGGGTCGCTTTATGCAAATTAAAGAAGCCTTAGTGTTTGCCTTTGTGCCGCCATCAGTGATTGAACTTGGTACCGCAAATGGTTTTGACGTTTACTTAAAAGACTTAAACGGTCAAGGACATGCCAAGTTAATTGAGGCGCGTAATCAATTATTGGGCATGGCTGCGCAAAACGCTAACCTTGTAGGGGTTCGTCCAAATGGCCAAGAAGATGCGCCTATCTATAAAATTAATGTTAATCACGCCAAATTACGTGCTTTAGACATTGATATTAATAGTGTGAACAGTGTTTTGGGTACCGCGTGGGGTGGGTCGTATGTGAATGACTTTATCGACCGTGGCCGAGTTAAGAAAGTTTATGTTCAGGGTGAGGCTAAATACCGTATGCAACCTGGCGACTTAGACTCTTGGTATGTGCGTAACAATAATGGTGAAATGGTGCCGTTTTCGGCATTCGCATCAGGTTCCTGGGAGTTTGGTTCACCTCAGTTACAACGTTTTAACGGTGTGCCTGCGGTTAACATTCAGGGCGCTACAGTCCCGGGCTACAGTACCGGTGCGGCGATGGATGCACTTGAGAAAATGGCTGAGAAGCTTCCACCTGGCTATGGCTTAGAGTGGAATGGTTTGTCGTACGAAGAGCGTTTGTCGGGTAACCAAGCGCCTAGCTTATATGCGTTATCTATTTTAATCGTATTTTTAGTGTTAGCGGCATTGTATGAAAGCTGGTCGGTACCATTATCGGTCATTTTAGTTGTTCCACTCGGGATTATTGGTGCCTTACTGGCAATGAGTGCTCGTGGTCTGCCTAATGACGTATTTTTCCAAGTAGGCTTGCTAACCACGGTGGGCTTGGCGACTAAAAATGCCATTCTAATTGTCGAGTTTGCTAAGGAATACTACGAGAAAGGCTCAGGCTTAATTGAGGCAACCTTGCATGCTGTTAGAGTACGTTTACGCCCAATTCTAATGACCTCTTTAGCATTTGGTCTAGGTGTTGTGCCATTAGCGATTAGCTCAGGAGTAGGCTCTGGTAGCCAAAATGCCATCGGTACTGCGGTATTGGGCGGTATGATGACCTCCACCTTCTTAGGTATCTTCTTTGTGCCGTTATTCTTTGTGGTGGTTGAACGCATTTTCAGTAAGCGTGAAAAACCGACTGAAGAGGAAAATGAAAAAGTGGATAATGATAGAAAAGATATTTAATTTTTTACATTATTGATTGTCAAAAGCCCAGTTTTGCTGGGCTTTTTTGTGACTATTGTTTCTCGATAGATGCAGCTGCTAATAAATAGCCTTAATGGTGTTAAGTCAGCATTATTAAACGATATTTTGATTATTTGTGCAGGGGAAACTGTAAATGTGTTTAAAAAACACTCTTGTGCGAATGGTTTTAGGTAGTTGATAAAACTAAAGATTAAAATTTTAACTGTATAGTATTCAACCGTGCTAGTACTATTTTTTGTGTTATAGTTAAGATCTGAATCAAAACAGTTTATTAACATCTATTGGTGTTTGGCTTACTCTTTTGTGGTTTATTTTTAGTAAAGGTATCGCCAATAAAGATGAACTTTTGATTAAATAATGATTATGATAGTGAATAACAATAATAAAGGATGTCACCATGCAGGCGCTGTTTATAAGCCTCACTTTAGCCGCTATTCTGGCTTATCTTTGGTATGCCAGTTTACTTAAAAAACGCACTTCAGCCATTGAAGCGCTGAAAGTGATCGACTCAAAAATTGATAAAAGACTGACATTGTTTACCGAGCTATGTCAGGAAAAACCATCTTATCCACGCCCTTTAACAGATGACCAACAAGCCCAGTTGGAGCAACTAAAACTGTTACAGCCCGAACATGATTGGGAACAACCGATTGAAGAGTCAAATATGGCTGGTGGCTCTTTGTCGGTATCGATAGCCGCTTGGCAGCAGATTGATCAAGGTTTAGAAGCGCTATTAGCTACAGTGAATAAAGACAAACTGAGTGCGGATCAGCTCGCTGAATATATACAGCTAGAGCTCGACTTTGTGCACGCAGAAGACTTTTACCGTAAAGCCGTAGATGAGTTAAACAGTGGGGTTAAAATTTTCCCAGGTTCGGCGGTGGCAAAATTCGCCCGTATCGCGCCGATGCCTATATTCGATCAAGTGCAGGAATAGTCACATGACATGGCGTAATCGGCAGACGCTATTGGGTATCGCTACCTTGTTGGCTTGTGTTTGCATACCTGTGCAGGTACAAGCCAAGCAAGTGGTTTATCCTGCCGTGGAAGACGTTGAAAAGCCGCAAATCAAAGCTAAGTATATTCCTGAGCAAGCCGCAGCAAAAAAGCAGTTATCGTTACAGCAATCTCAAACTACCACAGCTGAAAATCACCCAGCGCCGACTATAGAAACATATAACGTGTTGAGTCGCCGCAACACTAAGCCTGTTGATGAGCAATCAATTAATGATCAGCTGTCGTTGAATGCAGGCTATGTAGGAAACAAACAGAAACCGCGTACCTTAACCAATAATTATGCGTTAACGAAAGCGGGCACAGTATCGAGTAAGCCTCGTGTTAAAGCCAGTTACTCCGAAAATGGTATTGTCAGTGATTTAGGCGTTGAAAAGCGTAAAGTGTTTCAATACAAACAAACCAATGGGGTGATGGTGTTTAGCGACCAACAACCGCTGGATGCAGACTATCAAGTGTTATTGTATGAATGTTTTGCATGTCGGGTCGATTCGGTTATCGATTGGTATAAGATCCCATTATTTCCCTCACATTTCGCCGCCGACGTCGCTTTAGCCGCGCGGCAGTATCAGCTTGATCCTGCACTTATTCGAGCAGTGATCCATGCAGAATCAGCGTTTAAAATTGGCGCATTATCCAAAGCAGGTGCCAAAGGCCTAATGCAATTAATGCCAGGTACTGCTAGCGATATGGACGTCGATGATCCTTTCAATGCTCAACAGAATATTCGTGGGGGCAGTCGTTATCTTGCGCAGCTATTAAGCCAATTTAACGGCGACATTGACCTTGCGTGTGCGGCATACAATGCCGGCCCAACGACGGTGATGCAATACCGCGGTATACCGCCCTATCCTGAAACACAAGCTTATGTGAAGCGCGTAAAAATATTATTAAAACGCTACCAAAAAGCATTAGCCAGTTAATTTAAGGTATTTATTAATGAACCATGTAATTCATAAAGTACAACCTAAGCGGGTCAAACTCAGTCGTAACAACGGTTATTGTTTAGCGGGTATGGCCGGGTTGCTGATATTGGGTGCTGTAACCGTGCCAGCATTTGCTGCCGACAAATCAACGTTTGTTGCCCCATCACAAGAAGATGTGCGTTTATACGACATTGCTACCGCACCACAAGCTAAGCGGATTGAACAAGATATTCGTACTTTAGTTGGCTTCGGGACCCGTCATACCTTGTCGGATACCCAATCTGATACCCAAGGTATTGGTGCCGCTAGGCGCTGGATTGAAGCTGAGTTTAATCGTATATCCAAAGAGTGTGGTGGCTGTTTAGAAGTGGTAACGGTTAGTGACACTGTTCAAGGTAAACGAATCGAAAATCCAACCGAAGTGGTTAACGTTATCGCGATTCAGCGTGGTAAAACGGATCCTAAGCGTGTGGTGATGATGAGTGGCGACATTGATTCTCGCGTTAGCGATGTGTTGGATGCCACCTCAATTTCTCCTGGTGCTAACGACAATGCATCGGGTGTGGCTGGGGCGCTAGAAGCTGCACGAGTATTATCAAAATATCAATTTAACGGCACTATCGTTTATGCTGCATTGTCGGGCGAAGAGCAAGGTTTGTATGGCGGCAATATTTTAGCTGACTATGCCAAAACGCAAAATTGGCAGGTTCAAGCAGTATTAAATAATGACATGATTGGCAATATATCTGGCATTAATGGCGTGGTGAATAACAGCAGTGTACGGGTGTTTTCTGAAGGCGTACGTTTTGCCGAAACCGCAGATGAAGCCAAAGAACGCTATTTTAGTGGCGGCGAAAATGATTCTGCTTCACGCAATTTAGCTCGTAAAATTAAATCGCTAGCCGACCAGTACATGACTAATTTAGAGGTGATGTTGGTGTATCGACTCGATCGTTTTGGTCGTGGTGGGCATCATTTACCGTTTAATCAGGCTGGTTTGCCTGCCGTGCGGATTATGGAAACCAACGAGAACTATAATCGTCAGCATCAAGATATACGGGTAGAAAATGGTATCGCGTATGGTGATGTGATTGAAGGTGTTGATTTTGGATTTACCGCCAAACTGACCGCACTTAATGCGCTAAGTTTAGCGTCACAAGCATGGGCACCCGCGCCACCAACCAAGGTGACCATTGCAGGGCAAGTATCGCCGAGTACCACCTTAAGTTGGGCCAGTAGTGACGATAAAACTGTTGTCGGTTATCGCGTATATTGGCGCTCAACAACGGTAGCGGAATGGACTCATAGCCGCTATGTCGGCAAGGTTAATCAGTTCACGTTAGATAATATGGTTATCGACAATTATTTGTATGGTGTTGCGAGTGTTGCCGCGAATGGCAATGTTAGCCCGGTGGTGTTTCCGGGTGCAGCAGGTGCATTCTTTAAATAACGCTCTGTAACAGCAATTAAAGATAACCAACAAAAATGCCCAAACCGTTGCAGCGGTTTGGGCATTTTGCGGTTTGGGCATTTTTATATAATCAATAATCAGCAATCATTCTTCACATAGCACAGCAACATAAACCCTGCGGAGGGTAAATTATTCGTCCACTTCCCACTTCACAGTAGTATGACCGTCAGCACGGCCTAATAGTGGCGTCAAATAATCTAATGCCTCTTTAGCCAATACATCCAATTGCCAAGGTGGGTTTATTACCCATAAACCCGCGGCCGTCATACCAAACTCGTCACTGTCAGCACTCACCGCTTGTTCAATACGCAGTTGTCTCTTAATGCCACTATTTTTTAGTAGCGTTAACATTGCTTCTGTTTGCTCACGTTTAACCACTGGGTACCATAAAAGAAATGTCCCAGTTGCAAAGCGTTTGTGGGCTTTAATGATGGCTTGAGCAACATCTTGATAGTCGGTTTTCATTTCATAGCTAGGGTCGATTAATATCACTCCACGACGTTCTAATGGAGGTACCGCGGCAATTAATCCCTGTAAACCATCACCTTTAATGACTTTGACTTGTTTGTCTTCCACAAAATAATCTGCTAGTAACTCATGGTCAGTACCGTGGAGTTCGTGTAACACCATACGATCTTGCGGACGAAGCTCAACATCTACAATAGCGGGTGAGCCAGGGTACACGGTTAACTCGCCATCAAACTCAGCGTTAAAGTGCTGCACAGTTTCAACATAGTTGGCCAATGCGGTGGGTAAATTAGCGTGGTCCCATAGCTTGGCAACACCCTCTAGATACTCTCCGGTTTTTTGGGCGAACTCATCGGTTAATGAGTAGGCACCAGCGCCTGCATGAGTATCGATATACACATAAGGTTTATCTTTTTTCTGCATGGCTTTTAATACTTGAATAAGCATAGAGTGCTTAAGTACATCGGCATAATTGCCTGCATGATAACCGTGGCGATAACTGAGCATGGGCATTTCCATTTACTAAATGAGACAGCAAAAACTGTGTAATAGCGACATTATAAGTTTTCTAGCGCGCGAGGTATAGGTGTTCACTGGTGATGGCTTTTGGCATAATGGCGTAGTTTCTTACATTGGCATGGTAATCATCTTGTTGCAGACACCTATCTTCTTTAATCAGCAGTATCCCTCATTAGTCGATATAGCCCAGCGCTGGCAGTTGGTGTGGGACAAAGACGCCGCTTTTGAATTGCGTTTCGAGCAAAACTGCTTGAGTTTACATAAGCGAGATGAGCCTAAGCTTGACGGCATTAGCGTTGACTTTGTGTCTGGTGCTGTGGCGCATCGACGTAAGTTTGGTGGTGGACGCGGTCAATCGATTGCTAAAGCTGTCGGGCTAAAGCAAGGCGTAACGCCCATCGTAGTTGATGGCACCGCAGGGCTTGGTCGAGATGCTTTTGTGCTGGCCAGCCTTGGCTGTAAAGTGATTATGGTTGAGCGTCATCCTGTAGTGGCTGCATTACTTGAAGATGGTTTACGCCGCGCTTATGAAGACGCCGAAATAGGCGAGTGGATGCGCGATTTGATGAGCTTATTTCACGGCTCAAGTATCAGCGCGTTAGCCGACGCCGCGAAGTCGTCTGGCACTGAGATCGATGTTGTTTATCTTGACCCTATGTACCCACACCGCGAAAAATCAGCCCTGGTTAAAAAAGAAATGCGCGTGTTTCAAACTCTGGTCGGCGCAGACTTAGATGCAGATGGACTGTTAGCACCCGCTATGGCACTCGCCACTAAGCGTGTGGTAGTAAAGCGTCCTGATTACGCAGAAGACTTGAATGGTGTTAAACCGAGTATGGTGTTAGCGCAGAAAAAAAACCGCTTTGATGTCTACGTAAAATCCGCGATGAAATAACGGTGGGTTTGGTGTCTTATATTCGCGACAATAAGTATGTCGCTGAACCCATACATTGACATAATGTACCCATAGTTTGACAAATTTAACCCATTCAATGACATAAAAATGGTTTTTGTAATTACATTACAAAAACCATCTTCTTTAATATCAGTGTCTTGAGCGATTAATAACCCATACATTGACAATTTTTTGCATATTAGTACACTAAACGTACTTTATTCGTGCGAATTTAACTCATGTATATAAGAAGCTTACGCAAACCATCACCGAACAAAAACGTATTTAAATTCGCTAGCGCAAAAGTTAGTGAAACGATAATGTGTGAGAGTTCATTAGAGTTCGATGCGTGCTTTCATCATGAATACAATGATTGTATAAAGGTGTTTGGTAGTCAGCCTGAAGGGTTTTATTACGATTTTGAGGGCAAAAAATTGCCTTATACACCTGATGCGATAGTTCACTTTATCGATGAGACTGTAAAGTTCCATGAATACAAACCTTATAGCAAAACATTCGATCCAATCTTTAGAGCTAAATTTGTAGCCAAGAAAGAGGCTGCTCAGGCCTTGGGAGCAGATCTTATTTTGGTAACAGAACGTCAAATCCGCGTAAATCCTATTCTAAATAACCTTAAAATATTGCACCGATATTCGGGTATATATGGCTTAAATACTATTCAAATTGAATTGCTTAAGCTTATAAAAAGAACAGGAAAAATAAGTATAAATGATGTCGCAATAAAACAGTCATTGTCATTAGGTGAGGCTAGGTCATATCTTTATTCTCTGATGCATAAAGGATTAATCAAGACCAACTTAAACCAGGACGATCTTACTTGTAACCCTTCGGTATGGTGCATTGAGTGATGGACTTCGAGGATGAATTCAGTGCATCTGAATTAGTTAAAAAGCCCGATACCCCCATTCAATATGTGAAACTAGAAGATGCAGCATTAGTCAAAAGAGACTTAGATACCTTTCCTGACTTTTTAAAAAACAAAGCGCTCGATAAATATCAGCTCATTGCCTTCATCGAAAAAAAAATCACTGGTGGATGGACTCAAAAAAATTTAGACCCAATTCTTGATACACTTTTTACTGCAAACATGGGCAAGCGACCTAACTGGCGAACGTTAGTCCGTTGGCGTAAAAGCTACATTGACAGTAATGGCGATCTTGCATCATTAGTCGCTAAGCGACACAAAATGGGCAACAGAACAAGTAGAGTTCAGGGGGATGAAGCATTTTTTGAGCAAGCACTGACTCGTTTTTTAGATGCTAAAAGACCTCGAGTATCTACAGCATATCAATACTATAAAGACGCGATAACCATTGAGAATGAAAACATTGTTGATGGACAAATTCCTATCATTTCTTACAAAAGCTTTAACCAAAGAGTAAAGTCACTACCTCCTTATCCTATTGCAGTGGCGCGGCATGGTAAATTTAAAGCAGATCAATGGTTTGCTTATTGCTCATCACATATACCCCCAACACGAATATTAGAGCGTGTAGAAATTGATCACACACCACTTGATCTAATCCTGCTTGATGATGAGTTATCTATCCCACTAGGCAGGCCTTATTTAACTTTAATCGTCGATGTTTTTAGTGGTTGTGTTTTGGGGTTCCACTTAAGTTATCGCTCGCCCTCATATGTTTCAGCAGCCAAAGCAATCGTGCATGCAATAAAACCAAAATCATTTGAAGGTCTTAATATCGAACTTAAAAATGAGTGGCCTTGCTTTGGTAAATTTGAAAACCTCGTTGTGGATAATGGGGCTGAATTTTGGTCAAAAAGTTTAGAGCATGCCTGTAAAGAAGCCGGTATAAACATTCAATATAACCCCGTTCGCAAACCTTGGTTGAAGCCATTTGTAGAGCGTTTCTTCGGGATGATAAACGAATGCTTTTTAACTGAGTTACCTGGTAAGACTTTCTCGAATATCCTTGCAAAAGAGGACTATAAACCTGAAAAAGACGCCATTATGCGCTTCTCTACTTTTGTTGAAGAATTCCATCGTTGGATTGTGGATATATATCATCAAGATTCAAACTCACGCGAAACGCGTATCCCCATCAAACAGTGGCAACATGGCTTTGATATTTACCCGCCATTAAAAATGAGTACAGAGGACGAACAGCTATTCACTGTTTTAATGGGCATTTCAGATGAGCGAACTTTAACCAGAAATGGCTTTAAATTTGCAGATCTAATGTATGACTCAACGGCATTGGCTGATTATCGTAAACGCTACCCACAAACTAAAGACACAATAAAAAAACTGATTAAAATCGACCCTGATGATCTATCAAGTATCCATGTATATCTTGAGGAATTAGGCGGTTATCTTAAAGTCCCCTGTACTGACAATAGTGGTTATACCAATGGCTTGAGCCTCCATGAGCATAAGGTGATTAAGCAAATTAATCGTGAGGTGATTCGGGAAGGCAAAGATATTTTGGGGCTAGCTAAAGCCCGTATGGCAATTCATGCGCGAGTTAAACAAGAGCAAGAAGCATTTATTGCATCCAAAACAAAAGCTAAAATTTCAGCAGTAAAAAAACAGGCTCAGTTAGCCGATATCAGCAATACAGGTCAAGGGACGATTAATTTAAATACAGAGGAACTAAACTCATTTTTACCTAATAAATCAGAAACTAAACAAATCAATGTTTTCGATAATTGGGATGATGATTTAGAGGCTTTTGAATGAAGACCTTGAGTTCTGCTCAGATTGAGCAATTACAAATATTTAGTGACTGCATTGTGCTTCATCCACAAGTTAAAACCATTTTTAACGATTTTGATGAATTAAGATTAAATCGTCATTTTCAATCTGATCAACAATGCATGCTATTAACGGGTGATACCGGTGTAGGCAAAAGCCATCTGATAAATCACTACAAAAAACGTGTCTTCGCTAGCCAGAATTACAGTCGTCAATCCATTCCTGTATTAGTGAGCCGTATATCCAATGGAAAAGGGTTAGATGCAACCTTAACTCAAATATTAATGGATCTTGAGTTGTTTGGTAGCCACCAAAGAAAAAAGCGTGGTTATGAGACTGACTTGACCAAAAAACTTGTCGGTAGTTTGGTTAGGGCAGAGGTTGAGCTGCTTATCATCAATGAGTTTCAAGAATTGATAGAGTTTAAAACCGTTCAAGAACGGCAATTAATTGCCAATGCATTGAAGTATATAAGCGAAGAAGCCAAGGTGCCTATTGTGTTAGTGGGTATGCCATGGGCAGTGCAAATTGCAGAAGAGCCGCAATGGTCATCTCGGTTAATACGCCGAAGAAAACTTGAATATTTTAGCCTTCAAAAGGACAGTAAGTATTTTCGTCAATATCTTATGGGATTGGCGAAATACATGCCTTTTAATGAGCCGCCAAAACTTGAAGCTACACATACCACAGTCGCATTATTTGCTGCATGTAGGGGTGAAAATAGAGCGTTAAAACACCTATTAACTGAATCATTAAAAATAGCTTTAATGGATAATGCTATAACTCTGGATAATCAATATTTAGTAGCAGCATTCAATAAATTGTGCTTATTTGATGACGTCGGTAATGAGCAAATACAGTTGAAAGATAATCCATTCACTCTGCCGATAGAGCAAATCAAAATATCTGAAATAACACGATATTCCACTTACAATCAAAACGCATTAGTGAGTAACGAGATGCTATCTGCAAGGCTATTTTCAGTCCCGGTTGCCCTAACTAAGTTACTGAGTAAATAAGCCATTCAGAACTAGTGCTGCCCATCATTCTTTAAGGCGCTTAAACAAGCCTCTACCGCTTTAATCTTTCCTATAAACATATAACTTTGATTTCGAGCTTCGACAATTCGTGGGTAAATTTTTTGCTCCATATTGGGTAGTTTATTGAGCAGCTTTTTTAGCTCTTCAGCTTCACTGGTTGAGCTAATGAGATCGAATTGGTATTGATGAAGAGTAGTATTGAGCAGATTGGAATGACTTGACACCGTATTAGTCCTTGGGCGGCCTATTGATTTAATATTATTATTTGTTGCTTGCAGGCGCGTTTTATCGAAAAAGCAGGTTTTATGATAAGTCGCTATTTTATCTTGATTATTTCTATGTAAAAAATTCTGCTTACACAGTTTACGTAATGTTCTATGAATCAACTGTCCCGCATCTCTATTACTGACTTGCGGACAAAAAATTAGATATCTTTTTTTTAAGTCATTAACCGTTGTTTGTTCAAAATTATCATCGATTAAAACGTTAAATAATACTTCATTAATACAGATCATTGACTTAGACACAATACTTACCAATTGTTAGTTATTTCAATAGTTAACATAATTTCTCATGACTTAAATTGTCATAAAATCTTATCTTTCATCTTCAGGGAAACAGCGAGTTATAGCCAATGTATTGGTTATAACTTGACAACAAGACCTAAAAGACTAAGGATTACTTAGTATACCTTAAGGGGAAAAACTAAGACAATCTAAGTTATCTAGGAATCAATAATAATGAACTCGTGTCAGAAAAACAGATCAACCCGCTGCCGCATAGGCTCAAGCAAGCTCGAACAGCTAAAGGCATCAGCCAGAAGCAACTTGGCATTCAATTAGGAATGGAACCAGGTACGGCAAGTGCACGCATGAATCATTACGAAAAAGGCAAGCATACCCCTGACTACACCACCTTAAAGGCCATGGCCGATGAGCTAGGTGTACCAGTGGCTTACTTTTTTTGTGAGTCAGAGAGTACGGCGGAGTTGCTGTGCTTGCTTGAAAAGATGACAGAAGAAGAAAGGGTTGTACTCGTGAAAAAAATTAAGGCCGATTAATTTGAATATATAAAGCAAAGGGAGTCTTTGAATTATTTTTGGGAGTCACCAGCAAGCATTCCTGCTTTAACTCTTGCTTTTCATTGTGTTTAAAGCCGACATTGAGTCAGAGAGTCGTCTATCGACAGCTTCACTAGCTTTATCGCTTTCTATAAGCAACTGTTTCGAAGACTTTAGATTATGCCTAGATTGGCTCAGTTCCAACACTTTTATTACACAAGCCTTAGCATCAACATAACCTTGCTCCATCCATGAGTTTATTTTCTCACTGTTAAAGCCAAGAATATCTTTCAAGGCCCCCGTAGTTCCTTTATCTCGGCCAAGTGAAGTTTGAGGGCGAATTTCCAAAATGGTTGTATCTGGGAAATCATGACGACTCCACAACGAACCATCATTTAAGTGAGTGACGATCACCATATTACAACCGGCATCTATAAGTGGTTGAATAGGCGTATTACCATGTTGTTTACTCCAGGTTCCTTGGCCTCCATCAGTGTAAACAGCATCATCAATTTCATGATTGCTAAATAAAATAGGAATAGCTGCTGATGCCATTAACATTTTGTGTTGCTGTTCTAGCGGTAAACTTTGGAGGTGATAGTACTCCGAATCTGGATTTTCAGTAATTCCAAACTCAGCACCAAGAATCCCCCCAAAGTCCATCAGTAAACCGCGACTTTTGAATACAGACACATAGAATGGTAAACCTGTACTTAATTTATCTAAGCAAAGGTATTTATCTAAAAGCTTCTTAAGTTGCTGATTACTTAATATTGATGGCTGTAAGCAGTCTTGTTCAGGGAAAAAGTGCCTAGTCGCTTTAGGCAATGCAGCAAGTAGTCCAGCAAACACTGGATTAAAACGAATACCGGCTGAAGCCAGTAAATATGGATAGACGTAAAACTTCATTTCAAGTGGTGAGTTATCAGCAAGATACTGCCAAATCTCTTCCAAATTAGCGATACCATCATCTAAAGTGTCAGCTGAAGCTAAAATAGCACCGTTTAGTGCACCAATACTTGCACCAGATATCGCATGTATGTCTATTTTTAGCTCTTTTAGTGCCTTCAATACACCAACCTGATAGGCTCCTTTTGCTCCCCCACCAGAAAGAACTAAACCAACTTTCATTTGATTCATTACGTTGTCCTCAATACTTCATCAATTAAAGCATCGGTAAATCGCTCTGCAGTACATATTCTGGGAACAGCCAAAGGTAATTCTTGGCTACCCACGAACAAACTACAAACGAATGGTGCACTGGTATTTTGGTAATCCTCTGCTAAATATTCGATAGCATGTTGATAATCTTGAGTCAGTAAGCTTACCGGACTCAGCCATCTCTGATAATCAACCCGAACATTTTTACATAGTTCAGTATCCTTGCGTATCTGAATGACCAGGCGATTACTTAAGTCGTCCAGCATTTGATCCACTTGATGTCGATCAGCTGTGCGGATTAATACGCCATAATCGCTCCAGTTCAATTCTTCCAAAGCTGCGTAAGTTCTTCCTGCAATGGATAAATGTTGGAAGTGACCTGCTTCCCATTGATTGAACACTTTGTTAACTTTTTGTGTCGCGGCAGCATCCAGCTCCACCTTGGCAATCCTTTGTTCTAATTGAAGGCATCGCTCTGAAAATTGGTGGTTTAATTGTTCTAGAGCTTTACGTGTATTAACTGCAAAGTCTGCTATATTTGCAACATTAACGGTCAGCTCATTCAATCTATTAGTAACTTTGCTAATAGCTTTAAAACCCAGTGCCACACTGTTATTTAAATCAGTTAACATATTCAATTGAGACTCAGCAATTTTGATGAGACTAGAATTAACTTCATGTTGACGTTGCCAGTCTTGCCCAGTAAAACCGTTATATAAGCGTTGATAAAAGTTTTTATGAGAGCGTTGAATACGTTCATGATCCTGAGCTACCGTAATGTTATTGGCAAAATCAACCACAAAACTTTCAGGTATCGCAGACAGTGTCTTACACACTTCGCTATTAATCGTAATTTTATCTTCCACTAGTGTCCTCCTTTGCTATGGGAGATACCAAGTAACTCGTTCACATCTTCTGCCAGTCCTTCACTATCTATATGTATTACATGAGCCTGCTTGCTATGTTTAACCAACCAAGACAACAATTCTTCCTGCTCAACTTTAGATTTTTTATGATCAGTAACACTTTGCATTAAATCCTGGCGAATCCTCTCTATGATGGAACTTAATTCACTGAATAGCTTTTTGACTTCAAGTTTGAGGGGGGCAACAATCACCAGAGAAACATTTGCGGATGTTTCTTTTAGTTTTTGATTCAATACATTCCTAATATGGCCTTTAACTTCTTCAATATCGATTTCAAAGTATTTTTCTTCTCTTTGATAACTCTCCCACCCCCAATCATCGGTATCGAACCAACTACACACTGTCCCCCAAGCACCACTTTTTCGACGCTGCCTAGTAACTGTTTTTGACTGCTTTTTAACATCTCCTAACTCTGTAGCGCTGAGTAAATCAATCGAACTAAGGATCTGAATATCTGGCATTCGGATATCCAACTTGAAATTACCGCTCTGTAGGTTATGTTGAATACTCTGAAGTAACTCTTCGCAATCCGTTTTAACTTGATTGTTCAGATAAGATTCGAAGTCACTAATTTTGGTTTGCAGTAGCTGGAATTGGTTTGCTGTAGAATCACTAACGATAGCATCCAAACTCCTACGAATTTTGCTAAGTAATTCTTTAGCATCGTCTTCATTATCAAACTGTATCTTTGGGCTGTTTGGGTCAAAGTCATTATTCTCTGTACTATCTTTTGCTTGTCCTAAAAGACTCAGGAGTCCCCATGTACCTTTTGTAGGCTTAGATTTCGAATTTTTAGCTTCAGCCTGAGTTTTTTCTTTCGCTTTTCCTTCTTTAAAGTAAAAGGTAATATCTCCCATAACCTTTTGTTTAATCGTTGCAAAAACATCAATGTAAGACTGTTCAAGATCGTTGGCAGATCTTTTTAATTTCAGATCTGTGTGTTCAGCTAAGCTAGTTAAGCGTTCGATATCCAGATTTAGATTTTTAATAAGCTCATTCAATTCATCTGTACTTGTTCTCAAGCCTGTATTACGAAGCTCTAAAAAGTTTTCCAAATCTCGAGCTGTACTATCAAGCTTACTTGCTGCAGCTATTAACGAAAGCACTCCTGCTTTTTTGTAGGAGTTCTGAATAACATGTTGTAAAGGCAATTCAAAGCCTGCTTTTTTCCATATCCCATCAGCCTTTTTTAGTACACTATCGCTATCATCTATATCGTCTAGCCAATCTTCACCAAACGCGATTTTACCAAAATCCTCTACCCAAGATTGCTTGATATCTAGGCTCTGGTTTAGTTTAACCTCCATCTTTGCTCGTGATGCTAAATAAGCACGACTTGCTGATACTGGATATACAGCTTCGTGTGCGACGGCTCCCGCCATTAAATTCTCAGACACATAGTGTTGAATTTGTTCTGCAGAATCAGCATTGCGGTCTCGCTGATCAAATTTGTTAACTAAAACAAATAAGCGATCGCCACAAGTTTCAGCAATATCTTGAAGTTCTTGTCTTACAACACCATCTGCATCTGATTTTAACTGGGTGTAGTCCAACACAGCGAGGATCGCGGAAGCTTTTTTAAGTTGGTCACGTAACATTGGTTTTAGATGTTCTTGACCAGCCTCATTTGGACCTGGTGTGTCTAGCAATGTTAATTTACCAACCTGCTCGGTGTAATTGCTTAAATGAGAGAACTCAATCTCAATAACAGGTAGCTCATCAATTTTGTTATAATGTACGAAGGGGAAATCGGTATTCGAGACAACACTGAAACGAACTAAGTCGTTCAACATTTTCAGAAACTCATAAATGTTTTCTTTACCAATATATTCCTTTTCAAAAGGCTTTCCACTTTCAATATGGCGTATCACGGGCTCCATATCTTCTTGATTTTCTATGCCAAATTTTGACTTACCCAGGCCTGACTGAAGTGCCTGTAAATATGCATTTAATGGCTGGTTATTTTGAAGATGTAAAATAGGCTCTTTCTGGCCAACAACATGTCGAATTAATGTTGGTAGTGCCGTCATCGGTCTATTCCGATTGGGCAAAATCTCTGTACCTACTATTGCGTTTATCGTGGTGGATTTACCAGCTTTCATCGTTCCCACTACCGCAATTACTAATTCTTGATTTTCTAGCTTAATTTTTTCGCCTTGCAATACCTCAACCCGATACTTAACAGACGTTTGATCAAAAGTCTGTTTATCTGCTTGCTGTGGCATTACCAAGCCTGAAACATTATCCAGCTCAGCTAAAAAATTGGATTCAATATTGATAAGCCTAATAGCTTCTTGTTGTAACAACTCAAAATTATGTCGATGCACTATTCGTTCCTTGTGTTAAATTAAACTGCATTGAAATATTACTAGTCAATATAGTGAGACTTCCTCTTTGTCTACAATCAAACCAAACTAGTCTAATTAAATAATTTATGTATTAAATCAAGCCGTCATAGGCTCTTCAGCCATAACCACTGCATTGGCATTCACTTTTCGTATCACCCCAAACAGCTCTACCACTTTGCCTTCGTCAAAAAAGCCGTAGGCGCTTTCGCCGTGGTAATCGGTAAATGGTGGTTCAAATATTTGGGCCATATCGAGTACGCCGTTGTGAACAAGGTAATCGATAACTTGGTCAACAAAGTTGATTTGCTCGGCATTGTAAATACCTTTGTCTAAAAAGCTGCTGAAGGCTTCTTTAGCAGCATTTAAGTCTAGCCCTACCAATTGGCGAATAAACGCGCCTAAGGGCTTCTCCTGCAATATTTGATGGCGATAAGCCTCTACGTCACTCATGCCGCTTGCATCCAGCAGTAAGCCATCGAGTACATCTAAGTCGGCTTGGGTGATCGGCTTATTACGCTTTAGCTTTTGAATGGTTAACTGATCTTGGTGGTCTTTAATATACAGCTCAATTTTTTTACGATATTGGGCTAAGTCCATAGTTGGGCTTTGATAAACAGCGGTAACATCATGAACGCCTTGTACGTCATCTTCAAAGTTGGTGTACACCACTTCTTTTTTGTCTTTGTCTAAGGCGAACATTAAGTTGCGCAAACGTTTACGGATGTCTTCTAGTGTCACGACATGAATATCTTGCCAAAACTCGTGAGTTTGTATGTCTTGGATTAACTTCAACTGAGCTTGTACAGCTGGAATAGATGTTTTTGCCTCCAGCTGCTGAGCAAACTCCATTACTCTTAATCGACTTGGTTCTGGCACCATACCTTTTTCTAGCAAGGCCAATTGCATGGTTAAGATGATATTGTCAAAACGGTTCGACAAATTATTGGGCTGTTCATCCTGATTAAAGGCTTCTGCTTCAGTTGGCAGTACAGACACATGGCTTTCTAGTTCAGTAAACTTGGCATCATCAATATTATCCCAATAAGTTCGCTCTAAAAATGGCTCAACTGCTTGGCGTTTTGGCCTAACAATAAAGTTATCTAGGTTCATACCCGTGACTTGGTGATGCAACATATCAAGCTGATAGTTGTTTAAGCTACGCGATAAATTACAGTCTTCTGGGTGCTTGTCTTGATAATTGTCATCTTGCAGGCGGTCATTTAGCAAAGTGCTTAACTGCACGCGTTTTTCAAACACCTGCTGCATAACTGGTTTTGCGATACCTACTGGTAAACCTTCTGGATTAGCATCAAAGTACTCAAAATTTTGGCAGTAATCGAACACTTTAAAGGTGGTTTTATGATTCTCCTTATCAGAGCCTGGGCCAAATAAGTTTAGGCATAAACGGGTGCCGCGGCCAATCATCTGTGTGAACTTGACTCTTGAGCGGATAACCTTAAAGAACACCAAATTAACCACTTCTGGTACATCAATGCCGGTATCGAGCATGTCTACTGAAATCGCAATTCGGCAGGTGGGGTTTTTGGGGTCAAAGTCTTTACGATTGTTTTCATCACCGCCAAACTCATCAATTAAGCTTTGCGCATAGGTTTCTTTAAAGGTAATTACCCGTGCTAGCTTGCCGGCCCATTTAGGGTAGTTCTTGTTAAACATCTTTTCTAAAAACACCGCATGGTCGTTATTAGAGGCAAATATGATGGTTTTACCAATCACGTCGCCACCTTCCACATGAATACCACCAAGTTCGTCTTTGCTCATTAATTGAGCAAACATCTTTTCGGCTGTATCTTCATTGAACAAGAATTTATTTAACTCTGACGATAATACCTCTTCGCGATCTTCAAGCTCAGTTCTGCTTTCCCAATCTTGTTTTTCTTCATCCGATAACTCTATGTATTTAATGCCTTCACGTAAAAACTTAGTCGCAACCGATATTTTGGTTGGCGGGACTAAGTATTTTTCGGCATAGGCGCTGGCATCTTCATAGGCGTAGGTTGGCATGCCTTTTTGTAAGTCAAAAATGCCGTAAGTATCTTTTTCAACTTCATCTTTTGGGGTGGCGGTTAAGCCTACTAACAAGCCGTCAAAATACTCAAAAATTTGCCGATACTTTGAATACACTGAGCGATGGGCCTCATCGACAATGATTAAATCAAAATGGCCCACGCCAAATGGGCGCTCATCTGCACCATGGTCGAGTAGGTTTTTCATGGTGGGATAAGTGGCAAAATACAAACGGCTTTCAATGCTGTCTTTGCTTTGGCCAGAACTTAACATAGCGCAACTCACGCGGGGTAATAGCCTAACAAAGTTCTTTTTCGCTTGAGTTAATAAGGCATTGCGGTCGGCTAAAAATAAGATGTTTTTAATCCAATCGTTTTTAACTAGCAAATCGACCAAGCTTATTACGGTACGGGTTTTACCTGTACCGGTAGCCATGACGAGCAGTGCCTTGCGCTGATGTTCTAATTCAAAGTCCTGCAAAATATGAGTAATTGCCGCTTTTTGATAGTGACGGTTAGTGATGTCGTTATTGATATCAAGATTTTCAGTTTCAACCAGCGGGGTGTCATTACCCGTCATAAAAAACGCTTTACGATCGCTGCGGCGCTTTATCATTAACTCAAGTTCAGCCTTGGTATAAAAACCTTGTACCTTACGTGGCGGATAAAAATAGTCATCCCACAAACGAGTTTCATAGCCATTGCTGTAAAATATCACTGGGCGCACGCCACACTGTTTTTGTAAGCAATCGGCATACAGTTTGGCTTGCTGCTGGCCGTCTTCTGGGCGGCGACTGGTACGCTTGGCTTCTACAACCGCCAGGGCGGTGCCGTCATCACCCCACAGCACATAATCCACAAACCCATTACCATTTGGGTTAGCGGTCGATATTGGCATACTGTTAACCGGATACTCGCGGTCTCGCGCTTGGTTTAATGGCCAACCAGCTTCATTAAGCAGGGCGTCGATTAAGTAATGTCGGGTTTCGGCTTCGTTATAGTCGTGGGTATCAAGCTGCGTTTCTGCGCTTTGTTTGGCTTTGGCTATTTGCTCAAGTAAAGCTTGGTTTTCGGTTTTTAACGCAGCGTTTTCATTCAGTTGTTGCTGAAAGTCTTCACGCTTAACGCTGTCACTTTCTGCTAATTGTTTTTCGAGCTCTTGCACCCGCTTAATACTGCTCATCGCCTTAGTCACAAGACTCGAATCAATGGGAAGCTTGTGGGGGATTAATGCTTCATCAAAAGGCTCAATGGTAAATTGTTGCCTGTCTAGCCCTGGCGTATAGGTGCGCACAAACCAATACAGCACATGGTGCAGCTCTTTTACCGATTGTAAGGCATCACGTTGCGGCAGTGCGCTTTTGCCGTGTACGGCCTCGTTACCGATTTTGATAATCAGTTTAAGCTTAGGGAACAAGTTACTGCTTAAGTTTTGCTTAAAACCTTGCTCATGGATCAGCGACATTAAGGTCGCATCATGGCGTGGGCGTGTCAGCCAGTTGTCTATGTCAAATACGGTTTCAACCATCAGCTCCAATGCGTTACGGGCATAAAAACCGGCAATGCGTGGGTCGCTTTTAATGTTGGCTTCTGCATTTTTAGCCCGCAGCTGTATTTCAGCACAACGAGTGGAATACAGATCATTGGCTGTTCCGCTTGCAATCGCCACATCCATAAAGTCAAAATTGCTAGCCCCATGAGCGCCGGTGGAAGCTGGAGGTTGGATCGTATCTGACATGTAAGTTCCTTTTACATCTTATTGGGTTTAGCGTTATCGAGATTAAGTTCGCCGTTGAACGCTTTTTGCATTAGGGCATTAAAATTTGCGTTCAATGCCTGATATTGCTTTTTATTATGAAGAGTCACTGAAGCTAATTTTCTCATATAATTTACAAATTCTTGTTGTTCAGCACGTTTCAATTTAGGTACAAAAAATGCCCTTATATGGTCGAGTTTCAAGCCTGGTTTAGTCTGACCGTATTGGGACTTCGCTATTTGTCGTTGTCCAAAACCATCTAGCGACATATAAAAAGAAAGAAACTCAGGTAACAAGGTATCTTTAAGTCTTATCAAAGCGACATGTTGGCTAATATGAGCATCTCCGAATTCAGGAGGAATCCATGAAACTCTCCCAATACGAGAACCTGTTATAGTCAATAAAACATCACCAGCTTCAACTTTTGTTCGTTCAGATTCCTTTCCTTCTGGTGGTGTAACAAAGGCTTTATCTTTGTCACCGATGTAATTCATTTGAACATCTAGAGAGCGAATGAACCTAGGTCCTTTATTAGAATAATACTTCGCCCAGCCTCGTGAACCGCTAGTTATAAACTCAATGTGTTGCTCTAACGCCTCATGTTCCTTTACATCACCAAACATCTCAATAAACACTGACTGGGCGAGGCTGTTTAGCTCTTGCTCCATTTGCAGGCAGTCTTTACGCAGTTGGTCGGCTTTTTCTAACACCGCCGCAATTTGCTTTTGGATTTCGAGTGGCGGGAGTGGGATTTGGAGATCATTGAAACTCGTAACATTAAAACTTGATTGATTAACTGAATTTTTTGTTATTTTAGGTAGTTGCTGCAAAAATGATGGACTGGACAGCATGTGAAAAACATACTGAGGAAAAGCTTTTTTCTCATCGACACGTAAACACAGTAAATTCATACCATGAATTACGTTTTTATTGTCACTTGTGAAAATAGCACATTTACCTAAGTGTTTTGTACTGTTGATATGGCTAATTAAAATATCTCCTTTTTGTAAAAGATACTTTTCATAGTTATCACACGAAACATCTGCATAGCCGCACTTTTCAAGATTAACTTCTTTATTGGCTATGGTTTCTATTCGTGTTATCGGATCGCCGCCAGCTCCATCCTGCTGCTTAATAGATGTTCCATTCCTAATAAATACGGAAAGTTTATTTAAAGCAATCATTTGTTGGATCACAGTAATTCCTCCAACTCTTGCACACCCTTTGCCATCTTCTCTTGCAGGGTTTTAATTCGCGCTAAAATTACTTTCGGTGAATCGTACTGTACTTCTTCATACACCACTTCTTTATAACGATTGAGGCTTAAATCGCAGTCGTTAGCGGTAATGCTTGCCACTGGCACCATAAAGCTTTGTTCGGTGGTTTTACGGCTGTGTTCTGGGCTGGCAAGGTTGGGCGTGCCGTCGGGATTAGTTAAGCTTAAATAACGGGCAATGATATCGGCGATATTACTTTGCTCGTGGGTCGGTTCGGCGCCATCCTTAAACAGTGGAGTACGTTTGTCGTCAAGCGAGAAACCATCGGCTTGCATATCATAAAACCACACCTTGTCGGTGCCGCCCGAATTGGTTTTAGTGAAGATTAAAATCGCGGTGCTGACACCGGCATAAGGCTTAAATACCCCTGATGGCAAGGAAATAACAGCTTCGAGCTTTTGCTCGTTAACGATTTTTTCGCGAATGCTTTTGTGGGATTTGGTCGAGCCAAATAATACCCCGTCTGGCACGATAACTGCCGCGCGGCCACCGACTTTTAGCATGCGTAAAATCAGCGCTAAAAATAATAATTCAGACTTTTCGGTTGGGCCTTTTGCTTTGACTTCAACTTGCGTTTCAACACCGTTTTCGTCAATTTCAGTTTTATACTTTGGTGCCACTTTTTTCGTGGCTGGGTTTTTGCCTAAGGCGCGCAGTAAATCAGGGGCGACGATGTCAAAATCGACCGAACCTTTAAACGGCGGGTTAGCTAAAATTAAGTTATAGGCTTCACTGATATTGGCATCGCCTTGGTCTTGTAAGCTGTCGCGATACAGTACACTTGGATTTTCAATGCCGTGCAGCAGCATGTTCATCGCGCCAATGCGCAACATGCTTTTGTCAAAGTCGAAACCAGTGAACATGGCATTATTCACATGTTTACGGTTTTCTGGCTTGTTGACCTCTTGCTTGTAGTTGTTTTCAACGTATTCAAGCGCCGCCATTAAAAAGCCGCAGGTGCCTGATGATGGGTCACAAATAGTGTCGCCTAATTTTGGCTGCATTAGCTCAACCATCATTTGGATTAGATTGCGCGGGGTGCGGAACTGACCATTGACGCCTGATTGCTGCAACTTGCTGAGTAGGTATTCGTATAAGTCGCCTTTGGTGTCTTTGTCGTCCATGTTGATGGCGCTAAGCAGTTGCACCACTTGGTCGAGCAACTTAGCTGAAGGTATCATAAAGATGGCGTCTTTCATGTGCTCGGCAAAGCTGCCTTCATTGTGCAGGGCTTTGATTTTAGGAAACACCTGATTTTGGACTATGTCCATCATCACGTTGGGGTCTTTATCTTTAAAGTTGTTCCAGCGCAGCGCTTGCTCGCCTGGGCCAAAGGTTGGGTTAGCAACAGGAATGCCAGTGGCTTGTGCACGACGCTCTGCGGTACGTTGAAGCTCGTCTAAACGGCGAATAAATAACAGATAAGAGATTTGTTCAATTACCGAGATAGGATTGGCGACACCGCCGGTCCAAAACATTGTCCACACTTGGTCTATTTGATTACGTATTTTGCCTGTTAACATTGATTCTCTCTTGGGCTTTGGCGTGGCGTGTTGATATGGCCACGTAAAAATGTACTTAGGTGTTATGCCATGAGGCTTAACACTTTTATTTACTTATAAGCGCTATCATATAAGGCTTATTAACCTGGGGTAAACGTTTAAAATTATATTGATTAAATATTAGTAAGTTATGGTTTTAATTTATGTTTTGGCTAATGCTTTTGGTTGATAGTTTAAGCCAGTCAACACAAAGACTGTATTGACTGATTTTGATTTAATGATGATAGCTTTTTAGTTTGTATGCCACCGTCCTAACCTTACATTATTATCACCTAAGGCATGTATTTCTATATTTGATGCTTGAGGAAACCAAATTTCATTTTGTAAAATATTTATGTTGAACTCGTCTTGAGGAAAGGTTTTTACCCAAGAGTTAGTCGTGGGCTGCCATTTATAATTGCAGGCTTTTAATAAATCTCTAATGGCAAAAGTCCCTCCTGTTTCAGCATACCCTCGATTTTTAACATGTACTGTAATTCTGCTGGCTTGCTCGTCTGTGGTAAAGGGGGGGTATTGCTGCCATTCGATATTTTGCATAAATGTTGAAGTTTGAATGTTTGTGAGGAATGGCGATGGCTCTTTTTTGTCGGTGATGATAAATAAGTTATTTTCGGCGCGGGTTAGTGCTACGTAAAGCAGCCTTCTTTCTTCATCAATAATCTGCTCTAGATTATTATCAAAAAGGCGGTGAAACACCCAATCAGGATGGACTAGTGGGTAATTACGTTTTATTAGCTCCATTACTATCACAGTTGGCTTTTCTAGGCCTTTGTATTTATGAGCGGTTGAAATAGTGATTTTACTGTGTAGGTTTTCTGGAAAGAAGCTGCGAATGAAAGTGAGATATCGTTCTAGCCCTTTGGTGTTGCCTAAATTAACTTTACTTGCTGCTTCAAAAATGTATCCATTGATGGCATTTTTGCGACAAATTAATACAACATCTTGTTCATTTTGTAATGATTGATTTATTAACCTAAGAACGGCAGGGGTTAGAATATCGCCACTGTGCTTTTCTCTTTCTAAGATTGTGGGTTCAAATGTGCTTAAATCAACCAAGTTGAGGGTGCATTCTGCGTGGCTATTGGTTTTTGCAGGCTGGCCGAGCCCTTGCATTAGTTTATTGCCTATATCAACGATGGGCAGAGGTGACCGATAATTTGTGGTGATGGTTAATTTTATTGGTGCATCAATGTAAGCCCCAATATTGCTGAAATATTCTAAGTTGGAGCCTGCAAATCCATTAATTGCCTGCCAGTCATCGCCGACACAGAAAAAGTCTGCTTGCGTTGCGATCTTTTTAATTGATTGGATTAACTCATTAAATAGCTGTGAGAAATCTTGGTACTCATCGACAAAAATATACTTTAAATTTGATAAGTTTCCTGTGAAGTTTTTAGTTTCAAAGGTGTTTTTGCCATTGCTAATTATTTGACTGGCTTTTTGTATTAGACCGTCAAAATCATCATTCCCCGTATTTTCTAGAGTGTTAAGGTAGTCAGCATAGAACTGAACTGCAAATTTAAGAAACGTTGACTCTACTTCAGAATCCGTTTTATAAGAGTGATACTTTGCTACTAAAGCAGCATGTGACAGCGATAGTTTCCTCGCTTTGCCGATAAAGGCGACCATAGCTTTCGTAAAGCGATCTATTGCTCTTTTTTTGCAGCGTTGCCATATTTCTTCATCTGGTAGTTTGTTACAGGTAAAACCATGTGATTTTAGATGTTCTGTAAGGGTATTTAAAAAATGTTGACTGCCCTGAGAGGTAATATCAGTTGGGTTATATGTAAGTAATTGCCAGTTTTTTTTATTAGTCCAGTACTGCTGTTTTTGTTGGCTCGATTCATCATAATCAGGGTCACCTTCTAGTCCAAAATATTCAATGATGACGCCACTTTTTGCTGTTGTGAACAGAGTGAAGTCTGGACGGTAGTTAATGCCGCTCCAATAGTGGTTTCGTTCATACTTGTAATCAATATCATGCTCAAACAGAAAATCGGCAATAAGCTTCTCTCCATAAGATTTTACATATTCACCTTTCAAAGAAAGCTGAGGTAACAAGCGTCGGTAATTTAAAAAATCTTCTCGATTTTGTTCAAATCCACCGGTAATAATTTTTTGCCAGTCTTCTTTAAAGTGAGCCATCATTAAATTTCTGATTGCGTATCGGTAGTTATCATTTCGAAGATAATCATCGATGATCCCCTGGGTTAAACTACTAAGCAAAGGGGTATTTTCACTGTCGTGAAGCGGAGGTTCTTCTGGGTGGACGATGGCATAAGCTAACGCATGGAAAGTAAAAGTGTATGGCAGTAATAAGTTTGCCTCTTGAACGATATGTTCTATGACTTTTGACTCACGTTGATCTGTGGTGTCACGTTTATTGATTTGTTTATTTTCTTTTAGTTTTTGTTGAACGTGTTGTGCCGCTGATGGGTATAGTAGTAATAGTAGTTTTTTACGTACTTCCTGAGCCGCTTTTTTGTTAAAAGCCAGTAGTAATAGTTCTTGTGGATGCACTCCACAGTGTTTAATTAAAAAATAAGCCCTAAGTACTAAAGTGGTTGTTTTGCCACTGCCAGCCCTTGCAAGTATCTGAATATTACCATTAACGGTTGCTACAGCGAGTGCCTGCTCGTCGTCTAGTTTCACAGCTTTATCGCTTGGTGGTAAATGTTTTGTAAGCCAACTTTTAATGAAATTTATGCGTAATTGATTGTAGTGTTGCTGTGACACCAGATGTTGAATATGTTCTTTGTAGTATTGATCCGCCTTTAGGTAATTTTTTTCAAGTATTTCAACTAAAGGCAAAAGGGTTAGTTGGCGTTTTTTTTCAGCAAGCTGCTCCAGCGCTATGCTTTTTCTCTCTGCATCTGCGATTTGTTGTTCTTCATTATTTTTTGAAGCCTTAATTTTTGCTGCTTGTGCGCGTTTAGCATCAGCAAATTGCTGATTGATTCTATCCCTTTCAGTGGATACTTTATTGACGTTTTTTCTTTTTAAGAGAAACGGGCTCACACATACCTCACATGAAAACACCTTAACTGCACAGGCAATATATAAACACTTAATTAACAGTAGTTAAAGGGTTTTTTCTACTCAAAGTAATCACTTAGTTAAGTTGATAGTTTTTTGTTCATGATGAGAAACCTTCAGTTATATAAATCGTTTTTTGAAATTGATTTTTTACACTTGATAACAAAAAATAGAAAGAGTAATGTTAACTAAGGATTACTTAGTTTTGGTGCGGTATGGCATTTCTATTTTCACCTAAATCTCGGGCTTTTAATGATGAGTCGCTTGAAAGTTACTTGTTGCGAGTAGTGGCTGAGAACTTTTTTGATTCATATGAGCAACTCAGTCTAGCGATTCGTGAAGAACTTCATGAGCTTGATTTTGAAGCCCACGGCGCTTTTCCTATCGATTTAAAGCGGCTTAATGTTTATCACGCCAAGCACAACAGCCACTTTAGAATGCGAGCTTTAGGCTTACTAGAGTCTTTGCTTGGTTTTCCGCAATTTGAACTTCAGAAATTGGCTTTGTTAAAGTCAGACCGTACGGTTATTGGCTTATCTGCTGTACACAAAAATGGTGTTGATATTCCACTGAGTTTTATTCGTTATCACTCTACTATGGGAGCAGATGCGATACCTGTTTGCCCCCATTGCTTATTTGATGAGCCTTATATTCGGCAGATATGGCATTTAACCCCCATAGAGGCATGTGCAAAACATAAATGTCAGCTGTTGCATCAGTGTCCTGAATGCTCAATTCCCATTAACTACATTGAAAATGAGTCGATTAGCCACTGTGTTTGTGGTTTTGAATTCGCAAAAGGGTGTGTAAAGCCTGCCAGTAATGATGAAGTTGAATTAGCGACTAAATTGATGAGTGATAAGGTCGATGAAAACCCATTATTTAAGTCAGTATCAATATCACAACGTTTTACTAGCTTGGCTTGGTTTCAGCGGCGGTATGTTAAACATGAGGATTTTCCGTTTAATGCCGCAGTAACTTACTTTAAAGCTTGGCCTCAAAATGTATTCGATGAATTAAATCTTATGACTTTGAGTGCTGATAATAAGTTGATTGATTTGTTTAACCGCACTTCCTTTAGGTTTATTTATGGCGAGTTAATTATGGGCCTGCCGCATATCTACCGCGATGAAAAAGAAACTCACTTTATTCGGCAAACAGTGTTGGAATTTTTAAGTCGTTTAGTTGCTGCGCATCCTAAATCGAAAAAGCCTAATGTTGCCGATATGCTAGTGAGTATTAGTGAAGCGGCTGTGATTTTAGGAACAACCCATGAACAAATTTATCGTTTGTATCAGGACGGGGTATTAAGCAGCTCGTTTAGACATAAAATGAAGTATCGAATAGATCCTCAAGCGGCTATTTTTTATTTAAGACAGGTTGTTGAATATAAAAATAGCTTTGGTTCATCAGACCAAAGGATGTACGTATCAGCATGGTAATTAAGCATTTAAGTGAGCTGTTACAAATTAAAGAGCTTGGTGAGCGGACTGAAGCGATAAGGCGTGGTTTTAGCTCATTTACTGACAGTGTCGACGTGACAGGATGTGAAAAAGAAGCGCTGATCATCCTAGTAAACTTAACCTTCCCTAAAAAAGCAGTGAAAGACGTACTGGATAAAAAGCATGCCAAAGCAACGTTGAAAGATGAATACCACCTCAATGAATGCATTAAGCAAGTTGAGTGGTTTCATACACACAACTTAAAATATCCTGATATCCGTGTGAGTAAGCAGCGGTTAATTACTACGCCTATAGTGCCTCAACGACAAGTGTTAAGCAGTGCAGACTGTAGCCCAACCTTAGGTTGGTCGAACAATAGCGCTAAAATAAATCTCGCTAAATTATTTGTGTGTCATTTTTATTGGCAAGGCCGATTAGTTTGTCTTGCCAATATTTTTTGTGGTGCGATATCTAAAGAATGGTTGTTGGCATTTAAAGCATTGGGTATCTCAGCTAAGTCACTGAATGTAATTAGTGCCCAAGTTCAACTAAGACTACCGCAGAGTGAGCTACCTTCGTATGTTGATAAATACTCAACTCAAGTCTTGATGCCATATCACGATAGCTATACTTCTATTACACCTGTTGTTAGCCATGGATTGCAAGTAGAACTTCAACAAGCTGCCTCTCGGCGAGAAGGGCGTTATACGCATTTAAACTACACCCGCCCTGGGGCTGTTAGTGAATTAGTGGCAGGCCTAGGAGGCAAGGTAAGGTGTTTAAATTATCCACCGAAAATATCAGACAATAAATCAAATTTTCATGAGTCTATGCTGACTAGATTAGAGCATGGTGAGAGCTTATTCGATCAGTACGCTTTGCTTAGAAATGAATTTTCCAAGGCATTGGATAAGCTTGTTGATAATTACGCCGAACTTGCGATTAAACAGCGAAGGCAAGCAAGATTAAACAGTTTAAAGCAAGTTAGACAATCGTTGATCGCATGGGTTGCACCGTTAATAGAAGGTCGCAAAGCTGTAGAAGAAAATGATGTTGATATTAAAGTTGGTTTGTTGAATCAAGGCGGTATCGAGGGGCAACTTTTAAATAGCCCTTATTCTGAATGGGAAAGTCTTTTATCACTGTTGTTTAGTCATTTGAATTTGCTGTTATCAAATTCGAATAAGACCAGGAAATATGCATACCACCCAGATTTGATGAAGCCCTTAAAAAGTCAATTACTCTGGATTTTAAAACAATTATCTAGATGTCCTACTGAAGTCACTGATGCTCAGCCATTAAAGCGATACTTGCACCTTAAAAATATAAATGTTTATGACGCGCAGTTGTTATCAAATCCTTATTGCTTTGGCTTGCCATCACTTACCGCAGTTTGGGGGATGATGCATAACTATCAACGTAAGTTGAATGAAATGTTAGGCACCACGATCCGATTTACTTCTTTTGCATGGTTCATTAGCCAATATGACTATACCAAAGGTACTCAATTACCTGAATTTACAATGCAAGGACGCAAAGAGAGTGAATTCCGTCGGCCTGGTATTATAGATAAGAGAAATGGTGACTTAGTTTTTGACCTTGTCATTCATATTGATGGCTACGAAGATGATTTAGCGAAACTGGATAACAATACTGCTAAATTGAAGGCTTGTTTTCCTTCTCGCTTTGCCGGAGGAACAATGCATGGTCCCTCAGTTAATGCAGATTATGAATGGTGTAAATTATATGAAAATGAAGATTTACTTTATTCAATACTAAGTCGCTCTCCTGCCCATGGTAAGTGGGTTATGCCAACAAAGCACTCTATTCATAGTGTTAGAGAATTAACACTACTATTAGAAAACAACATGTCACTTTGTCCTGTTATGGCTGGCTATATATTACTCGAGAAACCTAAATCAAGAGTGGGTTCTATCGCTCCATTACATAGCTATGGTGAACCTGTAATTGGACTTGTATCATGTGATTCTGCTATTGATATAAGGTTACAAGGTCAACTGAATTTTTACAGGCGAGCTTTTTGGTTCCTTGAGGCTAAAGAGCAATTTTTGTTAATGAAAAGAATCTAAGGAATGGCAATGGAGCTGAGTAATTTTTTAAAGTATGAGCGTTCACTACACCCAGGTAAAGCCGTATTTTTTTACAAAAAACCTGAGTCAGACTTTATTCCTCTAGAGGCTGATATTACACGTATTCGTGGTCAAAAAGCGGGTTTTACAGAAGGTTTTAATATAAGTTTTGAACCTAAAAATGTGGCCCCGCAAGATCTTGCTCATTGTAATCCGATAACCATTGAAGAGTGTTATGTTCCTCCAAATGTAGAGCATATTTATTGTCGCTTTTCATTACGTGTCCAAGCGAACTCTTTATCCCCAAATGCTTGTAATAACGATGATGTCATTGCGCTTTTAAAGCTATTATCTAAACAATTTAATGTTTGTGGTGGGTATAAAGAGCTTGCTACACGATACTGTAAAAATCTGATGCTTGGCACGTGGTTATGGCGAAATCAAAATTCTGGCGATACTCATATCTTGATTAAAACGAGTCTTGGTAATACATATCAAGTAGAAAATACTCGCCAACTAGCATGGGAAAGTCGCTGGAACGACGATGACTTGAAGACGCTGGAGCAATTAAGCATTGAACTCTCAAATGCTTTGACTGATCCGACGATTTATTGGAGTGCTGATATTACCGCTAAAATTAGCACGTCATTTTGCCAAGAAATCTTCCCTAGCCAAGTCTTTAATATGAAAGCCGACAAAGTTGATGTGACCAAAAACTTTTCAAAAGTTAAATGTTTGGATGGACGGTACGCTGTTAGTTTTAACTCAGTAAAAATTGGAGCCGCGCTACAGTTAATTGATGACTGGTGGGGCGATTCGAAACGATTGAGAGTTCATGAATATGGTGCAGACAAAGAGAATAATATTGCTAGACGAATGCCCAATACGGCATTAAATTTTTATTCGATCTTTATTAATGCAGAAAATTATCTAGAAGAATTAAATCAGCTCGATGCAAAAGATAGCCAGGCCATAAACCCTGATATTTATTACCTATTTGCTGTGTTGATTAAAGGCGGTATGTTTCAGAAAAAAGCAGAGGTAAAAACAGGTGAGTAACGCACAGCGATATTATTTTATGATTCGTTTTTTACCTAAAGAAGCCAATCTTGAGTTACTAACTGGCCGGTGTATTTTTGTTCTACATGGTTATGTCAGTAAGCATGACATAGCAGGTTTAGGCGTGAGTTTTCCGGCTTGGTCTGAAACATCAATTGGTAATGTTGTTGCGTTTGTTCACAGTGATGCATCAATATTAAATGATCTGAAACAACAGTCCTACTTTCAAGACATGCAAGATTGTGGTTATTTTAAAGTGAGTGAGGTTGAAATTGTTGCAATTGACTGTCCTGAAGTTAGATTTAAGCGAAACCAAGCAATCGCAAAAATGTTTGTTGGCGAAGCAAGGCGACGATTAAAACGTTTGGAAAAACGGGCAATAGCGAGAGGCGAGGCTTTTGAACCTAGTAAAAATACTGAGCCAAGAGAGCTTGATGTCTTTCATCGAATTGCAATGACTAGTCAGAGTACCGATCAAGATTATATTCTACATATTCAGAAGGTAGTGGCCGATAAACGGTATGAGCCATTATTTAACAGTTATGGCTTTGCCACTAATAAGTTACTTAGTGGGACCGTACCGGATTTATCATTTTTAACAGATAATGTTTAACCCTTTCTTTTTAAATTATTTTTACTATATGATTTTTATGCATATTTCCCATCTTGAAAATTAAATGGTCATTATTCTATTTGGATATTTAGTGGTTGATCTTATAGCATTTTATTTGGTAAGTTTATTGTGACCTGCCGAATAGGCAGCTGAAAATAAGACCTAAAACGGAGTTAAAAGTTATGAATAGTGACCTGCCGAATAGGCAGCTGAAAATTGATTAATGCAGCGTCAGAAATTCTAGGTTTTGTGACCTGCCGAATAGGCAGTTGAAAAAGAAGATAATCGTTTCGACGTATATGTTCGCTCACAAACTGCCGAAAAGGCAGTAAAAGCCTCCTCTTGTGTCACTGAGAGGAGGCTTTTTATTGGTTACTCATCGGTTATTAATTTAACCCATGCTGTGGTGGTATTTTGTATTGGTATAGGGTGTTATTTAGGATTTTGTGCACTAGCAGCAACTATTAATTTATCTATGATTTTATCGATCACTTTATCTAAATCTTGAAAGTCTAACTTGTTGCTAGCTCCCGATTTTAAAGCCTTTCTACATTTCGATACGTCACTTCTTCCACAATGTTTTGCAAGTAAGATTACATCTGTATCTAAGCTGGCTGACATATCTTTCAACGCATCTTTTTTCTGTTGTTTAGAAATATCGACTAACAAGTTTTTCATCCAATCTTCGGTCACCGTTGGAATCAATTCAGAATCTATTCTCTCAAGATATGTGTTTGTAAGATCAACTAAGGCTTCTATTTTTTCTTTGCCACGTAGTTGATATGCCAACACCGGTGCCACAGAAGCTAGTTCCATTAACGTATCTTCGAATTGTGGTAATAAGCGGGTTGATATATCTGTCTTAATTGCTGAATTTATATTATTGATATGACTTCTTATCATTTCGAATAATGTTCCTTCAATTTCTTCTTTCTTGACCAGCATACCTTTGCTTTGTAGGCGCTTTACAAAATATTCAATGTATTGGTCTGTTACTTCATCAACATCAAAAAGTGACACATTTATCGCGTGTCGAATCTCTAGAAGCAAATAGAGCACTTTTCTTGCACTTTTTTTGCTTTCAAATCTATTACGGTAAAAATACCCAGCACTACTCAGTATGGCAGTTATAAGAATGCCAACAATACTAATCAAAGCAATAATGACTTTTATATCAATATCCACAACCCAAGAATCTAACATCATCTTTATCCATTTTTGCCTTAATTTATCTTATGATTTTCGAAACCAGGTACAAAAAATCTTTGCTGGTTATGTAAGATAACTTCATTATTTTTTAACCATAAATGATATTGTTTGCCAACTAGTAAATTATCGGCGGGCGAGCAGTCAACATTCCAATGCCTGAGAAAATATCCCATTAAGGCCGCTTTTACAGTCACTCTATGTTCACCATTTTGCATCGCATAATCTAATTCAATAGAGCGTGGATTCTGCAATAATGGATGTGGTACCAAAACTAGCCTAACTTCGCTATTCCATTCAGTATCATTAGTTTTATTTTCATAGCTATTAACCTTACTTTTGATTCCTTTAACCTTTTCAATTCGAGTGATAACAAAATCAGAAAATAGGTCTTTTTCTCTGTCATAAGCTCTGAAATGCCATCTTTCCCCATTATTAACGACAGAGTGAGGAATAATGACTGCTCGGCGCTTCCCTGATCGAACAGAGTAATACTCAATTTCTATAGGAATAGCGCTAGCCATAGATCGCGTTATTGCAGAAACGATTTCAACCTTCGGTTTTGTAATCATTTCTAGAGTTTCACTACTCAAAAATCGTTCATGTGTTTTCTGAGTCAGACTTTGCCTTTGTCCCGTTAATTCTAACAATGCAACATTAACGTCAATTTCAAATTGTTGAGTAAAGCTACTTTGATTGTATAGGTATGCTTTGAGTTTGTTATCGTAAGTGCAATTATCAGGGCAGTACTTTTGATAGTCTATTAGATCTCTAGTTGCGGCAGCGTCACTAATTTGGAACCTTTCCTTCAATGTCTTCCTTGTAATTGTGCCTACAAATAATAAATTGAGTTCAATAAAAGCTAATCGCTCTTGACGATTTACAGGGAGTAATTGCATGTGCTTATGCCTGCTATTTTATAGATATTGACGATAAAATTAGCACTTATCCTAAATAATAACAACATCAAAATGATCTGGTGGTTACTTTTTCCACATCTTTATGCTTGCGATCTTTTTTTGATCCGATTATAATAAAATTAATGGAAACACTACATAGTGTGCCATTGTTAATTTATAACACAATATATACTATTTGGAGCGTGATAATGGCTGTTAACAAACCTTACGGTGATAATGCAAGAATTGGTGCTGTACGTGAACGTACTCAAGTATTCAATCCACAAACACAATTATGGACGAAACGTGATTCTGAAACGGGACAATTTATGAGTGTGAAAAAAACAGGAGGAGTCTATAAAGGTGTTACCAAAGAAAAATAAAAAGGCTTCAGCTATTAGTTAGCAGAAGCCTTTTAAGTATTGAGCTGGTGATAAATATTGCTACCAACAATAATTATCGACTCAACACTGGGAGGTCTCAAGTCAGTAAATACCTTAGGACCACTTTAATACGGTTACATCCTACAGGGTAGATGCTTCCAACTCAATATGCCAGAGCTCCCTCCTTTATATTTTTGGAGATTACAGCTATGTCTGGATCAAAAGTTGTCCGAGTATGCGCATATATGCGCTACCGAGCAGGTCAATGGGAAAATGTGTGCTCACATTTACGCTCATTACCACACTAACTATTTGTTAGAAATATGATAGGTTGTATGACCCTAGTGTTACTTGGGTCATACGACCTCCTAATGTGGCCAATATTATCTATTAATTCGGTATTAGATTATTAGAATTGCCAGCTTCAGTCATGTTTCCCCGAAATGTAGTGGCTTAGTTATTTTAGATTTGTGTGTAAATTTAATAAATGAATTTTGAAAAGGAGTTCTTATGCCTGGAGCATTTGCCCATATTACGGCAGTAAATCTTGCATCATCAAACAATGACCTATCTAAATTGGATATGCCACAAAAGGCAAAATTGATACTTTCTAGAGAGAAAAATTTCATGGAGTTAGGGTGTGTAAGCCCTGATTATCCTTATTTGAAAATCGGCGACAGTGAGCAGAATGAATGGGCTGATAAAATGCACTATGAAAGTGTAGATCTATTTATTAAAAAGCTTATTAACCTAACGAAGAAGTTATCAAATAAGGAACAGGAAAGGGCATTTGCATGGCTCTCTGGTTACGTAGCTCATGTTATTTGTGACATAACCGTTCATCCTGTGGTGCAATTAAGAGTTGGGCCTTATGAGCAAAATCAGAAAGAGCATCGGATCTGTGAGATGAATCAGGACACCTATATCTGGGGGCGTCTTAACCTTGGTGACATTGGTTTGGCTGATCGTGTCAGATTGAATATTGGTTCTTGTATTGATTTAAATGATTCATCTAAGCTGGATAGTGTCATTCATGGTTTATGGTATGACGCTTTAGAAACAGTATACCCAAATAAGTTTAGTTCTTCTCCTCCAGAAATTCATTCGTGGCATAAAGGATTCCAGCTAGTCGTGGACAATGTTGATGAAGGGCATAGACTTTTTCCGTTTGCTCGTCATGTAGCGGCTTCAGTTGGAATTCTTTATCCATCAATTGATGATCTTGATATGTCTTATATTCAAAACTTGAAGACTCCAAATGGGAGTATGGATTACGATGACATCTTTGATTTGGCGATAAAGAATGTTCAAAAATATTGGTGCTATTTGGCAAAAGCAGTTTTTGAAGATGGTGACGATAATATGTTTTTAAGTTGGAACTTAGATACAGGCCTGTCAGAAAATAAAACCCTTACCGCTTGGAGTTAACTGATGAAATTTATCGTATTTTTTGCATTGATGTTTTTATCCTTAAGTTGTTCTTGCACTGATAAATATGATGATGAGTCAATGTATGATTTAGCATCAAAGTTCAAGGATTTATCCCAAACAGTCGATGGACACCTTAAGTTCAGTGGTGAGCAAGTCGAAAATGGTGCTCAATTATTGTCTGAAATATCAAAGCAATATCCACAGTTAATTGTTCCTTTTAAAGATTTTACGATAATGGCGAAAATACAAAGTGGTAATGTAGTTCTGCTACTTTGTGATGAAAATATCGCCCTTATTGAGGATGCTGGTTGCAATGGTAAATTGGATGTAAACCATTGGATAGATGCTAAAGCTGATAGTTGTGAATTTACTATTGATAGTGCTCTGCTCTGCCAATGATTTTGTCGTTGCTTAAATATTTGGTCATCAAATTAGATGATTATCTATTACAATTTTCTTAGACGATCTGAGCTTAAGCAAACGTATTAAAATGGTAATGGGTCGTGAAGTGCCATTACACATAGGCTATAAGCAATTTCGTGTTACATAAGGAAATTGCATATCTTCATGAATGTCCATTGTTGATTTATCAGGCTATGGTTGCAAATACAGTAAGGATATTTCGGTGGATCTCATAGGGGTTTTGATTAGTGCTGCTTTTCAGGTTTGGTATATCTTTCCTGTAATTATATTGACTTTTATAATCAGAACTCCTTGGTTTAAAGGTGTTTTTGGTGAGTTTCAGGTCAACTTGATACTCAAGAAATTACCTAGCAACGAATATTACCTAATCAAAAATGTCACCTTGCCAACAAAAGAAGGCACCACTCAAATTGATCATATCATTGTGTCCCAATTTGGTGTGTTCATTGTTGAAACAAAAAACATGAAAGGATGGATTTTTGGCTCTGCTAACCAAAAGCTGTGGACGCAGAAAATTTTTAAATACTCATCTAAGTTTCAAAATCCAATTCATCAAAATTATAAGCATCTAAAAACACTAGAAGCGCAGCTTAATATCAGCATAGATGCACTCTTTTCAGTAGTTGTATTTATCGGTGAGAGCGAGTTTAAAACAGAGATGCCGGAGAATGTCACTCATGCAAGTGGTTGCTTATCATACATTCGTTCACATTCAGCTGAACTACTGAATCAACAGCAAGTTTTAGATGTCATCAAAAATATTGAATCAGGTCGTTTAGCGCGAGGATTTTCAACAAACCAAGCCCATAAAGCTCATGTTAAAGTGATCATTAAGCAAAAAACTACCGACAAGCTTTGCACAAAATGTGGATCAGATATGGTGTTACGTGAAGCTAAAAAAGGCCAAAATGCAGGATCTAAATTTTGGGGCTGTTCAAACTTTCCCAAATGTAGAGTTGTAGAAAAATTCAACTAACTGTCGCATTATGTTTGCCGTTGAAAAACATGGCTGAGAAGCGAAAAGTTACGCCGCATTATTTTAGTTATTTTAAGTGTTATTTAATGCCGTAGTTTAATAACACTTGATTGAAAAGGGATAAAAATGAATCAGATAGGGAAGTTCGTTGGGTCATATTTATGTAAGACTTTATTGCTTGCAATTTTTGCCACATCTATTGTTTATTTATTTTTACTATCCTCTATCTTGAGTGTTGTGGAAGATTTTACCCATTCCTTAGGTATTTTCTCACAGAGTATAATTCCATTTTTGGGCGGTTTTATCATTGCTGTGATACTTCATGATGTCAAAGCTGCAGGTCAGATTTTTCCTACGAGAAGACTCACTCTAAACCAACGATTATTATGTTTTTTATGCTTAATGCCTTTACCGATTTTTTTACTTGGTGCTTATCTTATATCTCTTGAAGTCGGGATAGTTACCATAGCGACAAAATGCATCTTTATTAGCTCTTTGTTGTTGCTCGTTATTGTTAGTCAACTCTTCAAGCAGTTATGGCGAGTGCAGCATGCAGTGATCATGTCTTTGTGTTTTCTCGCTTTTTGGATTCCTATCCACATATTGGAGTTTCTATTTTTCAGTGAAAATGGATCTGAATACTTAAACAGCCTCCTATGCTGGCTAATATTAATGACTTTTGGGTTAGTAATTGGCTACAAACTAAAACAGAGTAAAGAAACAACCAATGCTGAGACCGATATAGATTTATACAATCGAATCCCATACGTCACTCGAATGACACAGAAGCTTTATAAGGACAAAGGTAATATTGCGCTCATTGGTTCCTTTGGTAGTGGAAAAACTTGGATTGTAGAGCAAGTTATGAGCAATCTTAAGAATAACCACAAAGGTTGGATAACTGTAAAAATAGATGGTTGGGGCATTCAAGAAATAGCGATTTCTCAATCTATTATTAGTCATATCATAAAAGAGATATCGCTTCATGCTGATATGGTAGCTTACCTTGGTTTACCAAACAATTATCGTGATGCGTTGAAGGGGGCGGGTTCTGTTACTAGTATATTAAATGCACTTACTAACTCAGGTTTAGATCATGTAGAGCAGTTTGAACAAATTAATAGTCTTTTAGGCGCTTTAGAGCTGAATTTATTAGTTGTTGTCGAAGATATAGACAGAAACAAGAGTGCAGAAATCTTAGCTAATGAAGTTTCAAATCTATTGGCTCAATTAAGTAAAAATCAGAGAATTAGATTTGTTTTTTCAGTGGGCCACGAGCCACATTTCTCTGAAATGTTAATGAAATCTTGTGGCTTCTATGAATTCATTCCAGCCCCTAATTTTGCTGACACAATGAAAAATCTACTTAATTTAAGAGACAGCTTGATTCAATCCAACCCTGATTTATTTTCTAGCCATGAAGTTACTAAGTATGAAGGGAAGTTTTTAGATCATTGTGCTTCTTTGTTTGATACTCCTAGAGTGTTCAATAGATTTGCAGACAAGACCATCGAATCTTGGCGTACGTTACATGGTCAGGTTTGTATTGATGATTTATTGGTATTTAATACCCTTATGTACTGTAGCCCTTCGGTATTCATTGAGCTAGTAAGGGACAAATCAGTTGATAATATGTTTTCCAATCTCTTCGAAAACTACTTTCCGTCAGATGATACACAAAGTGTAGTTGATGAAGTCCCTCTCGAAGAGAAAAAGAGCAATAAGATGAGGGCTGAAGAAGAACTGATTGGTTATTTTACAAATAGTGAGCCATCATTTAATGATAGAAGTATCAGCCCGCAATCATTTAGATATCAAGGAGCTAACGATAAGCAAGGATACTTCAAGCTTCTAATACAAGGTTTTTCAGCAAATGCTGTAAAAGATAAAGACTATGTTGATGTTATTTCTATTAAACCTGACCAACTAGAGCACACCGAAAAAGCAAAAATAATGGAGTGGTTACTATCAAAAACTCACTTACCAAAGCTAGCGCAATTTATTGCTTGGCAACACAAAGAAACTCCTGAGATAGTGGTAGATTGGTTTGTATTGTTAGTTGTTTTGTCTCCGCAAAATCAGGTTCTCACATATGATGAATACTTTAAGATTCAGCATTTATATAGCGTTATTGAAGACGATTTTGGTTTCAATTATCCACACCTACATGCAAATATGCTAAATGCTTTATTTGAGTACGATTCTGTATATTTTTTCGTATATTTTGGATTGTGTGCGGATCAAGCGAGTGAAAAAAAATCAAGGGTGATCGCTGAACTTGTCGATTTAAAATCGTTTTCTGTGAGGATGTGTTCTGCGTTGAGAGATTGGGATAATAGAGCTCAAGACTTAATTACTCCCGACAAGATATTTCAAGATATAGAGAAATTTAAAATGTGTATTGCAGATGATGATTTAAAAAGTAATTTTGAAGTGTTTAAAGATAGTCTTAATTTTGACTCAAATTCAAATTAAGTAGAGATTGTGGGAGCTCTTAATTAGAGATAATCATTAGGGTTACAGAACTTAATAATACTAATTTTAATGTGTATGTGAAACTTTATAGTTAAACTCACACTCGTTTCTATCCAAAAGTTTGTTAGATAGAACATAAGCCATTTTGCTTTTCGTAAGAAAATAACATCCTCCCATAGATGTCTATTTTTTAGATGTTCCGATTTGTCAGACTACGGGTTTATTTTATGTCAAAGTATGGGTTAATCATTCAGCTAAGTGATTGTTATTTTATATGCGGTTATGTCAGTGTTTAGGTTCAGCGACAAAGTATACGTTTTATGGCGTTATTGCCATTTTGCTGTGGAGTACCGTCACGGCATTAATCCGCGATTTATCCGAATTATTTAGCCCCATTGCTGGCGCTGCAATGATGTATACCGTCAGTGCGTTATTTCTAATGTCGGTTATGGGAATACCCAAAATAAAAGATTACCCTAAACGATATTTATTTATCGGCGGCGGGTTATTTGTCACTTATGAAATCTGCCTCGCATTATCTTTAGGCATGGCCAATAGCCGACTTCAAGCAATGGAAATGTCGATTATTAACTACTTATGGCCTGCGCTGACGATATTGTTAAGTGTTATTATTAGTCGTAACAAAGTGAATGTTTTGGTTTACCCGAGTGTTTTGTTGGCATTTACAGGCGTTGCTTGGTGTATTGCTGGCGACCAAGGTATTTCACTCAGTCTGTTGTTAAGTAATATTTCGGACAACCCATTAACCTATTCTATGGCCTTTTCTGCGGCATTTATTTGGGCGATTTATTGTGTAGTCACTCAAAAAATCAGTAACGGGAAAAATGCCATTACACTGTTTTTTAGTGCGACAGCGACAACGTTATGGATACAATATTTTTTAAGTAATGAACCCAGTTTACACTTCACCTTACCATCAACTTTTACACTATTACTTGCTGGTATGGTAATCGGCACCGGTTATGCTTTGTGGAACCAAGCCATTATTGGTGGAAATATTATATTGTTAGGCACCTTGTCATATTTTACCCCAGTGTTTTCGACCATGTTTGCTTCTGTTTATTTGTCGATTTCGCTCACGGGGTCATTTTGGCAGGGCGTAGCATTGGTCACGTTAGGCTCTCTTATTTGTTTTTTAGTCACTAGAACCAAAAAACCGTCTTTATCTCATTAATATTCACATCATTAGATCATCACGAGATCACTAAAGTAGCATTACCTTATTTCCAAGAGGATTTTGGTTGGGTGTAATTGCAATTGTGTTTCTTTAGCGCTAATTTGCTGCTCGCAACCGTATTTCGAAGATCACACACTAATAACGCATCACTCTATTTCACTCGGATTAACATAATGAGATTCTATTTTACTCGCATGCGATCAAAGGATATTTGTCCTCCCAGGCAACCGCTTAAGAAAATTATTTGGTCATGGATTGGCGCATTTTGTGGTATTTATTTAGTTGCAGGCTTAGCGTTTTATACGGCCGCGAATCCTATGGGGAGCATGTTTGTAATAGGGTCTTTTGGTGCGTCAGCAGTGTTGGTTTACGGTGCCCCCTTAGCGGAGTTTTCTCAGCCCCGTAATTTAATAGGTGGTAGCGTAATATCAGCGTTAATTGGTGTTGCAGTTTATCAAGTCTTTACTGATTATATCGTGCTTGCCTGCGCTTTGGCTGTATCACTATCTATTGCGTTAATGTACTTTACCAGAACCCTTCATCCGCCCGGCGGTGCCACAGCATTGATTGCTGTTATTGGTGGTGAAAACGTTCATCAGCTAGGCTTTCTTTATGCCTTAATGCCAGTTTTTTTAGGTACAGTATTACTCCTGATCGTCGCGTTAGTGGTCAATAACCTTTCCACAGACCCCAAGCGTCACTATCCTGTTTATTGGGTGTAAGCGTCCGGTGCGGTAGATACTCTGTCGTGACCGCAACTCGTTTAGCTCAATGATTTACTTTTGAAGTGACCTACAACGTTTTCGGCTTGACCTGATGTTGCTCAATATCGTTTTTCTCCAATGAAGTTTGCTTGATCGGGATAGTGATATTAAGTGTATAACTCAGTAATCAAGCCGTGTATTTCTAGTTAACCGACTTATGTAACGTGGTGTTTCTGCCGCCACCTAAACCACATAGTGCACACAGCACACCAGCAATCGCACATAACCATAATGGCGCATCCCAACTGCCTGTTGAAGTGTGCAACGCGCCCGCTACCATAGGCCCAACGGCTGCCAGTAAATAGCCCACACTTTGTGACATACCAGAAAGCGATGCGGCTTGGTGCGGATCATCGGTGCGTAAACTAATAAACGATAGTCCCAAAATAAAACAGGCCCCAGAGCAAAACCCCAGCATTAGTGTCCATACAAAAGCAAAGTGAGGCATGTAAAGCAGCCCAAGTGCACTGCCTGCACTGAGTAGTGCCAAAATAAAACTTAGCGCGCTTTGATCTTTTAATTTTGCCAGTAACGGAATTAATATTAAGCCAGGAAGTGCTGTCGCAATTTGAAAGGCACCATGATACGCCCCCGCTTCAACGGCCGAGTGGCCGGTGTCGGTCAATATGCTTGGTAACCACGTAATGATGATGTAATTCAGAAATGAGTTTAGGCCTAATAACAAGCTAATTTGCCAGGCTAATAGATAGCGCCATACACTTTTCGAGGGTGCCGATTGATGTGCTGAATAAGTTGGTTTCGTGTGTTTACCCAGCTGAGCGGTCCACACAATTAAGCTGGCAACTGTGATGATGGCTGCCGAGCCCAGTGCCAGTTGCCAGCCTAAGCCATTGAGTTGACTAAGCGGAAATACCAGAGCCGAAAACCCACCTGATACCACTCCCATCGTGAGCACGTAGGCTGAGGTCATGAGCGCAATTTTAGTGGCAAAATCTCGTTTTATCAGACTGGGTAGTAACACGTTTGCAATTGCGATACCGACGCCAATAATGGCAGTACCAATGAGTAACATGGCTGATGAGTCGACAAATCGAGCTCCAATACCGAGCAATATCAGTATTAGCGCGGCAAACAAGGCATGTTCTAATCCTTGTTTTCGGGCAAAAAAAGCCGCCATAGGTGAAACAATCGCAAAGGCAATTAGTGGCAGAGTGGTTAAAAATCCAGCTTGAGATCCGCTTAGGCCAAAGTGACTAATAATTTGCTCCAGCACAGGAGCAATGCCGGTAAAAGGCGCGCGTAAATTAGCTGCAATAAGCAAAATTCCTATTACGAGTAATGCGCCAGAGAATCGAGACTGTGGTTTAGTATTGTCAGTTTTTAACGTCATTAGCTGCTTTAGATTTCACTTAATAATGGTTGCTAGTATAAAGATTTGTCGAACGATATAATTTAGAGATAGTGACATTAAATAACGAAAAACTGACAAAATTATGTTTGAAGCAATTGGCTGGGATGAAATAAAGAATTTTGAATATATGCCGCAACCCATTATTGCCAAGATAGAGCACGCCTGTGCCAGCCATGAGATCCCTTTACACACTCACCCTAAAGGCCAGTTAATTTTAGCTTTGCATGGTTATGTTACCTGTGAGGTATCGGCAAAAATGTGGATGGTGCCAACTCATAGCGCTATCTGGATCCCTGCAAATAAAGTTCACAGTAATCGCGCCTCAGATAATGCTGAGCTCTGTCATGTATTTATTGATGGCAGCATGCAAGGAATGCCGCAAAATACCTGTACATTGGCTATTACACCTTTAGTTAAAGAGTTGATGTGCGCGCTTGCTGGCAGCGATCAGCATTATCGTGTAGACAGTAAAACCGCACGGCTTGCACAGGTACTATTTGAGCAACTCATTGAGATGCCTATTCAACATTTAGACTTTGTTCTGTCTAAAAATGTGGTGATTCAAGCGATGAGCCAGCAATTGATAAATCAGCCTAACGATAGAAAAACACTGCCGCAATGGGCCAAACAATTTGCCTTAACAGAGCGTACATTGGCGCGACTGATCACAAAAGAAACCGGGATGACATTTGGAAAATGGCGCACTCAACTGCATATCATTATTTCACTACAAGCGCTTTCAGATAAACAGAGTGTGCAACAGGTGTCTGAGTTATTAGGCTATGAGTCGGTAAGCGCATTTATTACCATGTTTAAAAAAGTAATGAAAATATCACCGATGAAATACATGAACGAGTTAAATGCTTACTGATAATAAGTATGCACAAGTTGGCTAGGTGATTGTTATTTTGTGTTTAGCTATGTCGGTATTTATCTACATCTACATTTACTCCTTAACCAACAACGGTCGTCATACGACAACTTCAGCCGATTTTTTGAGCAAGGTTATCAATGTGTGATTTTTCAGTTGCATTAAGTGTCTTTTTTTCCGTTTTTTGCGTGATCTAGATGCCAGTTTTGTCATTTAGAAATACCTGCTAACGACAGTCATATATTATTTCTGATAATTGACCGAATGACGTCTTCTCTTATATCAATATTACCTGCTGAATAAGATAGGTGATGCGCCACTCTCGGTAATCACTGATCATTTTTATTGGAGATATCATCGTGAAACAAGTTGCATTTCGTTGGATAGATAAGTATTTAATTAACGTAAAATTACATGAAAATTTTCTTGTTCTTTTTTTTACGGCTGTGCTTGCCGTTGTTGTCATGGGCGTTTGTTTTGTCGATGCGGCGTCTTCACAAAGAACAGTAGAAGCACAAAAACAAGTGGATGTGATTGCCAAATTGGCATCGGCGACTCAGCTATCTGCATCTGATTTGGCGCCCTTACTGCAAAATACAGCGATTAATATTGGCCGTAATACAGATATATCCGCACAGGTTTCAGGGCTGGACTATTCATTGAGTTATGTTGATGACACTAGTTTTCTGACTGGGTTAGGTTTATGGCACATCACTGCCATTAGCTTGAGTTTATTGTTGATGTTTGTTTGCTCTTATTATGTAAATACCTTCATCGGTGGCAGTCTATTCGATATTTATGGAGCATTGAGAAGGTTAGCCGAGGGTGACCTTGCGTCTCGCATTGGTTACACACCTGCTCGTAATGAATTTAATTTGATTGCAAGAACCGTTGATAGGGTCACAGAACGTGAACATCTGTTGGTGAAAACCACTCAAGAAGCAGTTGCTTTGATCCAACAAATTAGTGCTCAGTTACGTGTTCGTAGTGATGAAAATACTCAGTTAGCCAGCGTGCAGCAAGACCGTATTGATTCGTTAGCGAGCGCAACGGAAGAGATGGCGGTATCGATTCGAGAAGTGGCTAGCCACGCGCAAGAATCATCTACACAAATATCGCGCGCCACTGAGAAAACCACACAAGGCCAAGCTCAGATTAAAAAAACCTTGGTTGAGATTAATCAATTAGCAGGGGAAGTTCGTGGTACCTCAGTTGCTGTTGCAGAACTTGATTCTAGCGCGACTGAAATTGGTGAGGTAATAGCAACAATTAATGCCATCTCTGATCAAACCAACTTGCTCGCCCTTAATGCCGCGATTGAAGCGGCAAGAGCCGGTGAGCAGGGGCGTGGATTCTCAGTGGTTGCAGATGAAGTAAGAACCTTAGCGGGTAGAACTCAAGCTGCTACGGTTGAAATTCAAAAAATTATTGAAACGCTGCAGACCAATAGTCATGGTGTGATGAACGTAATGGCTAAAACGGTAAAAGAAGCTGAATCAAGTGAACAGCTAATGACAAGTGCAAGTCAAAATATTAATGAAATAGCAGAGCAAAACCAGCATATTTCGGATAGAAGCTTGGAAATTGCAGCGGCTGCCGAGGAACAAGGGGCTGTGGCTGATAATATTGCCAATGATGTCGACTCTGTTAGAAGTAGCTCTATTCAAGTGATGGAGCTAGTGAATATGACGGCAAAGGAAATCGAGAGTTTGAGCCGTCAGGCAGATGTGCTGGAAGAGTTGATGAAGGATTTGATTGTTTAACGTTTATTGGGCGGTGTTATTTAGATTGGCTGCATGCATGTGTGTTGCTAATCTTACCGTGGCTGTAGTGGCCATCTAAATCTGCTCGGCGGCAATTCCGTTTCTATTTATCATTGATGAAAGAGCTGGATGTCCTCGTTTCGATAACCATTAAGACCATCAATACGACCATCAATAAAACAAAGCCTCAACATTAATGTTGAGGCTTTGTTGGTTTACAACATGCTGACTATTATTCAGTTAAAACTAAAGACATCCATCTTAGCAACCTTGCTCGATTAGAAGGTGTAACCGACATCTAAGCTCAGTGATCTTCCTGATGCAGGCACTCGTCCTGCAGGAGACACATCTAAGCCTCTAAAGTAGTATTCGTTATCAAATAGATTATTGACGGATAATCCCACTTTTAGGCCGTGATTATCTTGTTTGAAAAACTCAGTCCCAATATTGAAGTTAACCACGGTGTACGCTGGCACTTCACCCGATGTACCAGATACATTCTCTTCAACTGTGTTAGCCAGGTCGGCAAATGATTTGCTGTAATAAAATGCCATTAATCCTAAATCGACATTCTTAATACTGTATAAAGCGCTGGCAGAAAGTTGATGTTTAGACACATAAGCCAATTCGTTACCGGCAAATTCTCCATCAAGTTGTTCAGTATCTAAATAGTTGTAGGCACCCGTTAGAACCAGATCTGGTAGCGACATCGGTGAGTAAGTGCCTTCTAGCTCAATACCTTGATTACGAGTTTGGCCAATATTGACGAACAGACTAACGTCACCGTCGTACTCGATTTTATTTTCAAAATCGATACGGTAAGCGGCAATACTTAAGTTACTGCGTTCTGTTGGGGTAAAGCGTACGCCTGCTTCATAGTTCCAAGATAGCTCTGATTCTAGAGTTTGATCTTTAGGCCATAATTGCGAAATCTGCGGGGTTCTCAATGAGCGTTGAGCATTAGTATACGCAAACCAATTTGAACTGAACTCATAACCCAAGGTGATGCCAGGAAGCCACTCGGTTACGTGATTATCTTGGCTATAATCTTGGCCAACATTGGTGAAGGTCATGCGCACATCTTCATATCTTATGCCAGGGGTAACCGATAGTGTGTCGTCAAAGAATCCCACTTTATTACTCACATAATAGGCCATGGCATTGGTATCCATTTGCCAGTCACGCGGACGAGTTGCTGTTTGAGTCGATTTTTCTATGTGGTTGAGTTGGTAGCTAATGTCTTCATTAATATAACGAGCGCCAGCGATAATGTGCTGACTAATATCACCATCAATAAGCAAGCTTGCTGTTGGCTCAATGCCAAACACGGTAAAGTCGCGTGGAGAGTTACGCAGATGAGTAGCATCCTGGGTGGTATCACTCCAGCTAGTACCTAAATTACCGTCGGTGTCTTTGCTTGAGTCATAAAAATCCCACTGAAAATTACGTGAACTTTTATTACCAAATACTCTGAGATCAACCTCACCATAATCGATAACTTTCGAGTCATCGAGAACATGGCTGTATTTCAATGACACTCGTTTAGTATTGGCATTAAATTCATCATTAGGGCGTAGAGATTGCTCGCGATCAGCTTCATATGCGGCGGTATTTAAGGCACCTGGTAACTCAGAAAAAGCATCGTAATATTGCAGCGTGGCATCTAAGCTGTTTTGCCCATCGATATTCCATAGGGTCTTTAACATTAGGTTTTTAATGTCGGTTTCGGAGTGTTCACGAAACGATTCCCCTTTGGTGATGTTGCCATCAAAACGCATCGAAAAATCTTCATTTACTGCGCCGCCAGTGCTGATGCTGGTATCAAATAAGGTATTACTGTCACCAAAGAAGGTCATGCGTTCATTAACGCTAGTTTCCCAGTCGGTTGGGATTGACTTTGAAATGAGGTTAATCACGCCGCCAACGTTATTAGGACCGTACTGAATCGATGCTCCGCCGCGTGCTACATCAATTCTATCTATCATGAATAAGGTGGCAGGGAATAATGACTGGCCGGTGTGCCCATATGGCGCAAGTGTCATTGGGATTCCATCGAGTAAGAGCTGGGCGTAGCCACTGCGGCTGCTGTCTAGGCCTCGTACTGATATATTAGGTAAAACCCCTGTTCCGGTTTCATCTTTAATTTTAATGCCAGGGACTTGCTGTAATGCGGTGTCAATTGACCTCGCTGCAGTACGCTCTATTTGATCAGAGGTAATAATTGAGCGGTTACCGGTATAGGTTTTTAAATCTGCAACTTCAGAATTGCCTAATAAGCTCCCCGTCACCACAATGACTTCAGGTTTGGCTTCAGTCTGACTTTTGTCGTCAGCAAATGCTGCCGAGCTAGCAAAACTGGCTGCAATGGCCACAGCAATTGTGGTCAAAGTGAATCTGGACTTTTCAGTTAACATGCATATTCCCTATGTTTCGTTTGGTCTGTTTTAAAGTGATAAGTTGGCTGTAAACGTGTTAAAGACTATTCCCCCGATCTTCAGTAATCTCGATCGTCAGCAATCAAAGATGCTTTGGTGTAAACAAGTGCGATGTTTAAGCGTTTTATCGATGGCGCAATATGGAGTGTTTTTTGGCGGGGGGAGAAAGGGCTGAATTTACGATTTCAAAAATAGTGTCTTGGTTACTTGGTGCTAACTTCAATGAGCTGGAGGTAAACATAATGGTCAAAACATATTTTTGGTATTGATTTTGATAATTATTCTCATTTGAGCTAAGGCCGTCAAGGTATACACCAGTACTTATGGTGTTATTACTGTAGAACTCTTTGTTTCAATAAAGTTATTAAGATATATTTTATAATTTAATCAATGTGATGGGGTATTTTCTATTAGTTGCTTTTGTGAATGTAAACTTTTAGTAAATAGTCAGTCAGTGTGAACTTGGCGTACTAAATGTCATTGATAGCAGGGTAATTCACTCATACTCGTTTTTATCCTAAATAGAGGGGATTCTCTTCGGCCTGTGTTTTAATAAATAATTGTATTTAAAGGTTATTAAATATTGAGGCTACAATTATTCTATTTGCTGTGACCTAAATCAATAACCTGTAAATGTAATGTATAACAACACGGTCGTTTTCGCTCTCCTTGTGTGCTATTTGGATATATCAATAGATTAAAATGTTATAGCTGCTAATGAGATTTATTGATGAATACTTGTGCAAAATTTTGGCGTTCTGATATCGTTCGCGAAATAGAGCATAGGGTTGTGTACCAAGACATTTTGCCGCAATAACCGCTCTGAAACTTGCATATTAACGCTGTATTTTTTAGGTAGCCTATTATGGTTAGCTTACTGAGTTGTCGTACTTCGGTCTCATCTCACACTGTAAAAAAAGCGCTAACGCGTTTGTCGTTAGCCATGGCCGCAGGGCTTTGTTTTAATCTTGCTGCACAAGAATCCACTCCGCCTATTATTACACCCACATCGCCAAGTGTGACTATACCGCTGCAAACTTATGCAGATGAACAATCGACCGTTAAATCAGCTAATAATCTGAATACAGAAACCAAAGTACGTTTTGCCAAAACAGCTAACTTTGATTCTGATTCTGTGGTTAAGATTGCCCGCCGATTAGCGCAAAAACCGTATGCGGAACTTAAAGATCCATTACCGCCAGGGTTGGCTAAAATTTCCTACGATGAATACCGCGATATTCGCTTTAAGCCAGAAGCTTCTATTTGGAAAGCTGAAGGTTTGCCGTATCAAATGCAGCTCTTTCATCGGGGTTTTTATTTCCAAGACTTGATTGAAATTGCCCTAGTTGAAGGTAAGCAAGCCAACCATTTAGCCTATAACTCAGAGTTCTTTACTGCAGGTGATGTGTTAAGTCAGCGTTTACCGACCCAAGATATTGGCTATTCTGGTTTACGCATCCATTATCCACTCAATAACCCTGCATATTTTGACGAGCTTATGGTATTCCAAGGAGCGAGTTATTTCCGTGCTTTGGGTAAAGGCAGCGATTACGGCTTGTCTTCAAGGGGCTTAGCATTAAATACCGCTGAACCAGAAGGCGAAGAGTTTCCTATATTTCGTGCCTTTTGGGTTGAACGCCCAAACACCGACAGTAACTTAATTGTGGTGCACGCCTTGCTAGACAGCCCTAGCGTATCAGGAGCATATCGATTTTCTGTTAGACCCGGCGATAACACCCATATCGATGTGGAAGCGACCTTATTTCCACGCGTGGATTTAGTTAAAGTTGGCTTAGCGCCTAGCACCAGTATGTTTTTACATTCAATGAATGGTCGCCAAAACACCGATGATTTTAGACCCGAAGTGCATGATTCTGATGCGCTATTGATCTTAAATGGTCGCGGTGAACGTTTATGGCGTCCACTGGCTAATCCAAAGCAATTGCAAGTCAGTGCCTTTATGGACAACTCGCCTCAAGGGTTTGGCTTAATTCAGCGTGAACGTAGTTTTGATGCGTATCAAGATCTCGAAGCCCATTATGAGCGTCGCCCAAGTTTATGGGTTGAACCGGTCGGAAATTGGGGCGCGGGTGAGGTGGTGTTAACCGAAATTCCAACAGACTCTGAAATTCATGACAACATCGTCAGTTACTGGAAACCTAAACAACCTATCGCAGCCGGTAGCGAGTTTCATTTTACTTATCGGTTAATTTGGGGCAGCGAGCCCGAAGTTGATGATGGCACTGTGATTGTGGCCCGTACCGCCAGTGGCCGGGCTGAGATTGCTAAAGCCACACCGAGACGCTTGTTTGTTATCGACTATCAAGTTAAAGAAGGTAATAACGACGAAATCCCGGTCGCCAAAGTGCAGAGTTCTGCTGGGGCAGTAACCAATGTGGTGGTGTCTCGTCAGCCTAAAACCAATGGCTATCGTTTGGCGTTTGAAATGGATCCACAAGATGCTGAATTGATCGAGCTACGTGCTGAGCTGAAGTTTACTGGCCCACGCGATGTCGAAACTTGGCTTTATCGTTGGACGCTTTAAGCATGAACATGATGCAGCCTGATGCTGATATTAGTGCCGTCGACCCTATGTTGGTCGGTGGTGCAGCAATGCCGTTAGAGCGACCAGGCCCAATGGAACCGCAAAGTTTACGTGCGTTGTCCGAAGGCATGCCACGTAAAAGTATTATTGCCAATGGCGTAAAGTCAGACGGATTACGCCGTCTGTTAGTGGTTGGCAGCGCTTTTATCATGTCGGTTATGGCTATTTACGAGATGGTATCGGTGTTTAATGTCGGCGGAGTCACGCCACTTGAATACATCGTTTTAGTGTTGTTTGCGGTTAACTTTTGCTGGATTGCATTGGCATTTAGCGGCGGTATAGCCGGCTTTATTATGCTACTCAAAAAGCCCACGACAGAAACCGCCGAAAGCATAAAGCTGCATACCCGCACCGCGATATTAATGCCGACTTATAACGAATCACCCGATCGTGTTTTTGCCGCGGTCGAAGTGATGGCGATGGCATTGGTTGCATCCGGCGAAAGTCATGCGTTTGACTGGTTTATATTAAGTGACACGACCGACCCTGATATTGCGTTGGCAGAAGAGCAGGCATTTTTAATATTGCGCCATCAAGTGAGCAAAGATGCGCGGGTATATTACCGCCGTCGGCGTAAAAATGATGCCCGCAAAGCCGGTAATGTGGCCGACTTTTGTAAACGCTGGGGCGCTCGATACGACCATTTGTTGGTGCTAGACGCCGACAGTTTAATGGAAACCCACACTATCGTTAGTTTGGCGAGACGGATGCAGGCAGACCCTGATGCCGGGCTTATCCAAACTATTCCGTATTTAATCAATGGCAATACCTTAATGGCGCGACTACAGCAATTTGCTGCGCGAATTTATGGTCCGGTAATTGGTACAGGTTTATCTTGGTGGACCCACAAAGAAGGTAACTTTTGGGGCCACAATGCCATTATCCGCACCCAAGCTTTTATGAGCGCAGCAGGGTTACCCAACCTTGCAGGTAGACCGCCATTTGGTGGACATATCATGAGCCACGACTTTGTTGAAGCAGCCTTGATTCGACGTGCTGGTTGGAGCGTGGTCATTGCCGCAGACCTTCCAGGGTCTTATGAAGAATGCCCACCGTCTATTGTCGATTTAGCGGTGCGCGATCGCCGTTGGTGCCAAGGCAATTTACAACACTCACGGGTGTTGTTTAGTAAAGGATTACATTGGGTTAGCCGCTTACATTTACTCACGGGGATAATGGCTTATTTGTCATCGCCTTTTTGGTTAATGTTAATTTTGTCGGGTTTAATGCTGGCATTACAAGCGCACTTTATTCGCCCTGAGTATTTTACCGACCAGTTTTCACTATTTCCCACCTGGCCAGTAATGGACTCAGACCGTGCACTACGGTTGTTTTATATCACCATGGGCATATTGTTTGGTCCTAAAATTCTTGGGATCATATTATTACTGAAAAATAGCATCATGAGTAAGCAGTTAGGTGGCAGAGGCAAAGCCATTATTAGCGTGGTAGTTGAAGTGATATTGTCGGCACTGATTGCGCCAATAATGATGCTTATCCACTGCGGTGCGGTGATGTCTATTTTAGCCGGACGCGACAGCGGTTGGGCGCCACAACGACGTGACGACGGCAGTTTACCTTGGCTAACCCTGATTTATCGTCATCGTTGGCACATGTTAATTGGTGCGTTATTAGGTTACGCCGCAGTGCTTGATTCGCTTACCTTGTTGGCGTGGATGAGCCCAGCGCTAATTGGTTTATGGCTTGCAGTGCCGCTTTCTGCCATGACAGGCTCAGAGCGCTTTGGCTTATGGGTAAAAGGCCTAAAAATATTGGCAACACCGGAAGAGGTATGTGCGCCGAAGCTGAGCCTAGATTCACAACAACGCCGTAACGAATACGTTAACGCCATTGCAGAGCCGTGGACCTTATCAAGGCTATTGAAAGACTCAGAGCTAATGGATTTACATTTAGCCATTATTGACAAAAAACCGCATCGTTTGCCAGGTTCAGCGGTTGAATCACTCGAAGCCATTACTCGGGTTAAAGTACAAGAAGCACAATGTCAGCATGACATTGTAAAGCTGTTTACCCGTCAAGAATTGGCATATTTACTGGGCAATCCTTTACTGCTAAAACAATTACAAAAGCTCCCTGAGGAGTTTGTTATCGAGGGCTTAGTGTCTTTTTGTTAGGTGATTTTTGGGCGGTTTATCCCGCTCGGATAATGACCTACAAAATAAGATGGTGGATTCAATTCACCATTTAAGCGCTACATTGGTGGTAACGTGTCGTCGCACCCCCTTAAACGGACCCCTTTGTTAAACAGGGTTGGACAAGGCGTTCTGGCACGCAGAAACGATTGTTTAATCCGCCTCGGCCTAGATGTGAACGACACAGCGACGCTTTGTCGATTAAGCTGATAAAAAATCTATTTTACCAACAGGTTAGTTAACACACTTTGTCGTGCTAATGCCGTTGACCTTGCTTTTATTCATCACCCCGCCTTTGAAGGCTTAATTAGCGTAAGCCGAAAATATTGTTCGGCTGACGCTATTGCTTGCTAATTTAGGAGACTATATTTAGTGGATAATATTTAGGGGACAATATTTTGATTAATCCTAAATAGATTGGCGGGGTCGAATTGCTGTTTTATGCTTTTGAGCCGAGCAAAGTTCGAGCCATAGGCTTCGCCAATACTGTTGTTATCGCCTTCTGGGATAAAATTCACGTAAATACTGCCCATTGAATATTGAGTTAACTTTGCATGTAACTGCCGCGCCCATTGTCGACAAAGCTCGTCGTCTTGTGCATGTTGCCAGCGGGTGTGAATATTCATGGTGAAGTGTGCATCACGATTGAGCCAGGGCGTTTCGTGCGGCGCCACCTTTGTCATCGCCCCGCCAAGGTGAGCAATAAAAATTTCACACTCATCGCTGGGTAAGGTTTGGATGGCGTGTGCTATTTCGGTCACGGTTTCAGTGTTGAGCTGCGCCATATCAAGACTTTTCCAATAATTTCTGGCGCCTTCGGCTAACAAGGGATCAAATGCGGCTTGCCAATCAACAAACGGCATCGGCCCCACCACGTCGGCAATGGGTTGGCCAATTTTTCGAATTTCTGCTGTGGCAGCCTGACCTTGGGCAATATCGCCCACATAACACATAGCCAATACCACCACTTTTTTACCATGCCACTCTTCCGGTAAAAACGGTAAGGGTGGTGCTTTGCGCATCACCACCCAACAACTCAGTTCTTCAGGAGCCTTATCGATGGCGGCTTGATACTGTTGCAGCACGTTTTTCACATCATTAAAGGGGTGTACTACCATGCCAGCTAATACCTCTGGGCCAGCTTGATGCAAATTAAATTCAAATTCAGTGACCACACCAAAATTACTGCTTCCACCCCGTATTGCCCAAAAGAGATCCGCATGTTGGTTGGAATTAACCTCGAGTAGTTCGCCTGTTGCGATGACCAGCTTAGCCGAGCGCAGACTATCGATGGTTAAACCAAATTTTCGGGTTGTCCAGCCAAAACCACCGCCCAGGGTCAACCCCGCAATCCCCGTGGTTGAATTGATCCCAGTTGGCACCAGCAGACCATATTGTTGCGTCGCCTTGTCAACATCCGCTAAGGTTGCGCCGGGGCTGACTTTGACGGTTTGTTGTTGTTGGTTAACGATGACATCTGTCATCTTTTGAAAATCAATTACCAGTCCACCATCCGCTAATGCCTTACCGGCGATATTATGGCCGCCCGATTTTATCGCTAACAAAATGCCATGGGTACGGGCGAAATTGACAGCTTTGACCACCGCTTGTTCATCGCTAACGCGAACAAATAAACTCGGTTTTATATCAATCATGCCATTCCATAAGGCGCGGGCGTCATCATATTTTTTTGAGTCAGGCATGATGATCTCTCCCGATAGAGAGCTGTTAATGTCGCTTTTCTTTAAGGCTACAGCCGTGCCATCTATTTTTTTAAAACGTATTGTATTCATATGCTTATTACTCCTATCCATTACTGCTCTACTTCAAGATTATCGTTCTATATTCGAGGTTTTGAATAAGCTATAAACATCAGTGTTTACCCAGTCATTGCATAATGATGCCGAGATCAAAACCACCCAATCCAGTAGGTCATTGAATTTTATTTAATTGACCTTGAATACTGATTTTTACGGGGCAAGGCTTTGATAATCAGCAGTGAGCACGGTTATCTGCCCGCCATGTAAAAAGCATAGTTTATCTTGGGTGGTATACCGCGAATAGTGAATAGCCATTGCGCTTTAATTAATGTCCAATCGTCCATTTATTAACCTAAACTTTGAACGCGAGTAAAAAAATTGAGTAATGAAGCTCTCAATAAAACCAAATTGAACAAACAAGAATTGTGCAAAGCTAGCTTTTGCATAAATTAAAGGATGATTGATATGGATATATTGTCAAAAGTACTCGATACCATACATATAAAAGGTGCGCTCTATTTTGAAGTGGAAGCGGCAGAGCCATGGGTATTAGTTAATCCAACGATGAATTTAATTGGTTCTTTTATGTTGACCGAAGTAGAACATGTTATTCCTTTTCATATTATGTTGGACGGCAACGGCTGGGTAAAATCTGACAATAAGCTGATGGCACCATCAAGACTTGAATCTGGCGACGTCGTTATGTTTCCTAAGGGTTCAAGCCATTCCTTGACATCCAACATCAATAATTGGCAGGGAATAGCAGCGGATGCCCGTTTTTATCAACAAACTGCTGCAAAAAAACAACCGTTTACATTAGTAAAAATTGGTGAAGAAGGTGAGCGCTCAAAACTTATTTGCGGCTATATCGGTTTTAATGCCCAGCCCTTAAATCCGCTGTTAAAGACCTTACCAGACATGCTGGTGGTCAAAGAGCATGTGGGTAGTGAGGGGGTGATGAAGCAATTACTCGTTTCTACCTTAAGTGAAATGCGCAAGTCCAGTGAGGGGGCGCGCAATATTGTCACTAAGTTAAGTGAATTAATTTTTACTCAGGCCTTAAGGCAACACATGGAAAATCTTGCGGACACGCAGGGCCAAAGTTGGCTCGCGGCCATGAAAGATGAGCACATAAGCCGGGCGCTGATATTGATCCATCAAGAGCCGTTTAAAAAATGGAACCTAGCAATACTCGCTATTGAGTGTGGCATGTCCCGCTCATCACTGGCGGAGCGATTTAATCATTATGTTGGACAACCACCGATGCAATATATCAATCGCTGGAGAATGCAACTGGCTTCAAAGCTATTATCTGATGGCATGAGTATTGTGTGCGTTGCTGAGCACGTGGGTTATAGTTCAGAATCGGCCTTTCAAAAAGCCTTTAAACGTTATGTTGGCCTGACTGCTGGCGAATGGCGAGCCAAACAACAAAAAATGCTGACAAATAGTTAAATGACAAAACGCCAGTTAAGTTATTGCATCATGTAGATCATATCGTTATGGGTAGGCGCTTTGATGCGGATGAAGGCCGTACGGCCTAGTTTATTTTTATTGTGTCGTTTTGATTTAACCAAAATCACTGCAGTAAAAAAGCCCTGTCGGTTAATGTCGCCAGAGCTTTTTACCATTGACCACGTTACAACAGCATTATGCTTTTGGTGACGGGCACCCAAGATAGTCTTTTAGTGTTGCGTTAAATAAGGTGGCTTTTATGTCTACCGATAGATCTGTTGTGCTATTTGAAGTGGCACCTGCTTTGGGTAAATGTTGTAGCATATAATCAGGTGAGTAATCTGGTTCAGCCACCGTGGCGACCCATTCACAAGCTGTTTTTTTTTGTTCTGACGCAAGAAACTCCGCAAGCTTTTGCTCAAAATGTTGTTGTTCAAGAGCTGATAGCTTCCAAATAGAGTTTTTTTTAATTAACTCTACCACTGCGTGTGATGGCTTGTGGGTGACCCGTAGAGTATCAAAATACACATATGCGCCGGCTAAAAAATAGCCGTTAATTGCCGCGTTATAGTCTTGTGATTGTATACAAGCAGCAACAGAATGAAACAGCACAACAGGTGTTGTGTGATTATTCAATTGGCTAGGCATTAAGCAGTTTACTTCACTAGGTGGTTTAGCGTAATCAGGGATCACCACCGCGACTTCAGGTTCTGCTGGAGACGGCGTGCACGCCGGAATAAGCCTTTCATCTAATACTTTTATTTCCCAGTCATCTTTATTGCTAGGTCCATGCTGTGCGGATACGACGTAACGCATGCACTCTTTGGCTAATAGCGGATAAACTAATGTTGAAGAGGCTTTTTTGCTGCGTAGTGGTCCTGTGGTGCTTAGGTGTACAGTGTGATATCCCGGTTTAATATTTTTTGTCAGCTTACCGCTTTGAAAAGCACCATCAATGGCGATAATCTCAACATTATAATTGTCAGCATCTGATATCTTACTTTGACTACCATCAATCATGGCGTAAGGCGTCGACTGGCATCCTACTAAAACAAAACAACTGATAATTAAGGGTAATTTCATATTTTTTATACTTTCATTGTGAAATGGTGTATCTAATAAACACACTTTAAGGTGTTCAAAGTGTGTGACTTATTTGTTTATATTGATTTTATGGACAGGGACTAGATAACGAAAGGGCATAAAACCGCCAATATCAATAAGCGTACATTGCATTGAGTTAACTGACGAAGCACTTTCCATAGCACTTATTTTGTTTTACTAATGTAATTTTTTTGTTTCATTTTAGTCAAGGTAATTATTAACCTAAAGATGGCTCAGCGCAGGTTAAGCCTGAAGATATTGCTTGTTAAATTTTGCAGTAATACCAGCGCAGTGCGCACTTTAGCTTACAATCACAATAGCGGATTATGTGATCGCTATAGATTGTTAGCTGGGCACTTATCAGCCATACTTTTAAACATTAACGTTAACTTGAAACGTCAATTTGTGGCGTTAATCCGTGGCGTAAACTCATATCCTTAATCTGTTACTTATCAATGGCGTGCATTCATACCTCTTATGGCTTTAGAACCTTCATCTAGCAGCACTAATTCTTGTTCACGCAGTCGTGATAGATTGTCGTGGCTACGGTGTACCTTGCGCCGCAGCCAGCAAGAGGCGGTTGCATCGTCAACCATGACGGCCACCAGTGATAACTTTTTTAATGCTTATGCCATATTCTTAGGGGCTAGTTTAGGCCAAATGGGTTGGGTAACTGGCTTACCTCAATTGTTTGGCTCACTGGCGCAACTGTTGTCTGTGTGGTTAGCAAGCCACTTTAGCCGTCGGCAATTTATTGTGGCATGTGCAGTGTTACAAGCCGTAGTCGTGTTAGGTATGGGCGCGTTAGCGGCATTTAGACCAGATAATGCAGTGTGGTTATTTATTGGCTTAGCGGTGTTGTATCAAGGGTTTATCAACCTAATCCAACCGCATTGGCGTGCCTGGATGGGCATGATTGTACCGCAACGCCGACGAGGTGCTTTTTTTGCTTCACGTACTCGATTAACCATGATGGCCTCGCTGAGTGTGTTCTTTGTCGGCGGCGGTATTTTAACCTTAACCGACTCAATGCAAATGGCATGGTTGGGCTTTAGTTTACTGTTTTCGATTGCGGCAATGGGCCGGTTTACTTCAGCCTGGTTATTACTGCAAATGCACGACCCCGAGCCTAGGCTCGCCAAAGCGTCTGGGGTGTTTAAACAAACATTTGGTAATTTCCGCGAAGCATGGAAAGACAAAACTTTCCGCCATTACAGTTTATTTGTTGCGGGTATGCAGTGCATGGTTGCCATTTCGGCACCTTTTTTTGCAGTATACATGCTGGAAGAACTGCATTTTACCTATTTTGAATTTGTGCTTTCTAGTGTGGCCTCTATTTTTACGCAGTTTATTACCTTGCGATTCTGGGGCCGATTTAGCGATCTGTACGGCAATAGATTAGTGATGATCATTACCAGCTGTTTAATTCCTGGTTTGCCGTTATTGTGGCTTTTTTCCGACAACTATCTGTATATATTGGCGATTCAAGCCTTTTCCGGTTTAGCCTGGAGCGGCTTTACCTTAAGTACTGCCAATTACCTCTACGATATTCGACCTTTCCGTAGTGACTTTGCCATTTATGCCGCATTACAGGCGGCATTGAGTGCGGGTTTTGTGTTTGTTGGTGCGATGGTGGGGGGCGTCATTGCCTCGTATGCAGCAGAGTTTTTAATCTGGACAGGTTTAAACGCTTGGTTAACCAACCCCATATTTTTGGTGTTTATGGTATCGACCACCATGCGATCGCTGGTGGCATTGTGGTTTATTCCGCGCTCAGTTGAACCCAAAGCGCGCCCAAGGCCGCAATTACTGACACTTATTTTCCGCATCCGTGGTTTTAATGCCATATCGGGTGTCAGTTTAGATTGGTTAACCGTTGCTAAGAAAAAGCGTTCTAAAAATAAAGACTAAGAAAGGATAACTAACAATACTAATCTAGGCGGTAATCAAAAAACTTACGTTTATCTGGTCCAGAAACATTAGCGCTAATTTTGTTGGGGTGTTTATATTCATCCCAACTGGCCACATTACGGCCCATATTTAACTGTGGAAAGTTCAGTTGCGGAAAGTTAAGCTGTGGAAAGCTCTGCTGCGGAAAGTTTTGCGGCTGAGATTGAAGTTGTGGATATTGAAGCTGCCTAAGTTCAGCCGTATCGGGCTTTGGTAAATTGATAAATTGCAGCAATTTAGCAAAGCTTCCTGTCACACTAATATCAATGGCAATAAAGTCATCTCGCCCTGCAAAATAACTCATTGCTTGTTGCTGGTGGCGCTGATAACAGGCCGTTAAATGCGCTTCATCAAACACATCCTCAACCTGCCATATATCAAAGCTATGATTAAAGCTGCGCTTCATTACCGGATGAAAGCGGCCCTTGTCTTTATCTAAATGCACTAGCATTCTGCCCAGTAACATTTGTATCGACGGCAACCACTTATCTAACGGCCTATCTAAATAGACAAACTTAGCGTTGGGAAATAACTTATCTAATTGCTGATAATCACTAAAACACGGCGCATCAGATACCGCATCGGCCAACATAAACGCCTGCTTAGTAAAGGCTTGGTGGGCAACCGTTAATCCTTGTTCAAGCAACGCCACACTAACACTCGTGGTGCCCGTACGCGGCAGGCCAATAATAAACACTTTATTTGCCACAGTGGGTTTAGGCAAAGCGGCTTGATGCTTAGCGGTTTGTGGCGTTGTCGATACTTCAGTCAGCTTGGATGTCATTAATTACAGTCGCATAGGGTTATAGAAATTAAAGGTTATAGAGACAGTAAACGATTATACCGAAATGCCTGCCAAGGTGTTATCGAGCTTGCTAATGGGAGCCATGAGGCAATTAATCATTCTATTCGCCTCATTTGGTGAGGCGAATAAATTGCTATTTGCCTCATTTTGTAAGTAGAATAGCTTGGTATGTGCATCAATACAGTATTTTAGTCAGCTAAACAGGGGTTAATATGTGGATTTGGCAACAGCAAGAATGGCCAGAGTTTGTATGGGATAATGCTCGTATAAGTGCACTATTGAGGCAAATTCAATTTAACCAGGGTTTGCTGCTGGGTAAAATAGGTTCTGAATCCGCTAGTCAATGGACACTCGATACCATGCTGGCCAATATCGTTTATTCAAGTGCTATTGAAGGAGAAAAGCTTAACGCATTTTCTGTACGTTCCTCTTTGGCGAATAAGCTTGGCGTGAGTGAAGAAAAACCTTATCCCACCACGACGCAAACTGATGGTTTAGCTGATATCACCTTAGATGCGCTACAAAACTGGCAACAGCCACTTAGCCTAACGCGTATTTTAGATTGGCATGCTCTGTTGTTTCCGAGTAACCAAGCCGTGTTTAATCCTGTTATTGGCGGTAAGCTACGCGGCGATGAGCCTATGCAGGTGGTATCGGGGCGTTTAGACAAACCGACAGTGCATTTTGAAGCGCCTCCTCGAGATACGCTAGACCAAAGTTTAACGCAGTTTATTGAGTGGTTTAATCAATCACGAAAACAGGCTGACCTTGATCCGCTAGTACGAGCAGCCATCACTCATTTGTGGTTTGTCACCTTGCACCCGCTTGATGATGGTAATGGACGTATAACGCGTTTACTCACCGACTTAGCGCTCGCGCAAGCTGAGCATCGTTCTATTCATTTTTACACAATGTCAGTTAGTATTCTTGAGCGACGCAAAGCCTATTACGCAATATTAGAGTCTACCCAGCAAGGTGGCTTAGATATCACACCTTGGCTGCTGTGGTTTTTAGACACCTTAAATGACGCTATTCAACACACGCTCAATAGCATTGAGCAAACTACTGCTAAAACCCAATTTTTGCGTCGAGTGGACCAACGCTTACTCACTCCAGCGTTAACCACAGAACAAGTGAGAGTGCTAAATAGATTACTTGATGGTGACTTTAATGATGGGATCAGTAGTAGCCAGTATCAAAAAGTCGCTAAAGTCAGCCGCGCCACCGCCACCCGGCATTTGGCTCAATTAGTTGAGCAGCAATGTTTGGTCAAAACCGGCGCGGGCGGCAGAAGTACAAGGTATGTGTTGTTGGTGTGAGTTTACTATCATAACAATCTTAATATGTGACTTATAGTCCGTAGACTCATTGTCTACATGTTTGCATCATCATGAAAACCTTTTTTTAGGATTTTTCATGGAAGATTTGATACTAGTTTCATTTGGTGCCTACTTTAAAAGTTTAAGGGTTTCAAAGGGATTATCACAAGAACAACTTGCGCTAAAAGCTGATTTAGATCGGACATATATCAGTGGAATCGAAAGAGGGAAAAGAAATGTTAGTTTGATCAATATTGTCAAACTAGCAGAAGCTTTGGAGTTACCTCCTAAGCAACTTCTTGATTTTAAGTTCAAGGAATAAATATGTCTAACAGAGCATTTTATTCCGCACCTCTCGAACAGTTTTTAGTTGCTGACGCCTTGTCTATAAGTGGTGAAATATCCGCAGCTCATACTCAGCAACTACAGCATCAGCAATCCAGAGCTTGGGGAGCTGAAATAGATATACTCAAAAGAGAACTGAAATTATGTGGTACTGATAATACACATATCTTTTTTGAGTTTATGATCCCAAGAATGGGACGACGTGCTGATGTTGTTCTTGTGGTGAAAGGCGTCATCTTTGTTATCGAATTCAAAGTGGGTGCACAACAAATTAATCATGCCGATTTAAGGCAAGCCCATGGTTATGCACTCGATCTAAAAAACTTTCATAGTGGCAGTCATGATAAATTTATCGTGCCCATTTTAATTGCTACGAATTTAGCTAAACCAACATCCCAGCAAGCATTATTCAAATTAGACTTTGCATTTGATAACGTAGCTTCTCCGATTGCTATTCATTCAGGTCAAATACTTAATGCAATTAATCAAATAACTACATCTTTAAAGCAGGTTGAGTTTGATGCTAACCAATGGGCTACATCTGGTTACTTACCGACTCCAACAATCATCGAAGCTGCACAAGCTCTTTATGCCCAACATAACGTTGAGGATATTGCTAAAAGTGAAGCGGATACTCAAAATATCGGCCAAACAAGTCAGCAATTATTGCAGCTAATACACGACGCCCGTGAAAGAAAGCGCAAAGTGATTTGTTTTGTCACCGGTGTCCCTGGTGCGGGTAAAACACTTGTTGGATTAAATATTGCGAGTACTCATTCAAACCCAAAAGAGAAAGAGTATTCAGTATTCTTGAGTGGCAATGGCCCTTTAGTGTCGGTGTTACAAGAGGCCTTAGCTCGTGATCGAAAAGTAAGAACTGCTGATACAATGGCATCTTGTCGACGACAGACAGAGCAGTTTATTCAAAATATTCATAAGTTTAGGGACGATTCTTTATCCGGTGCGGTTCCGCCTGAACAGGTCGCAATATTTGATGAGGCACAAAGAGCTTGGAATAAAGAGCAAACTAGTAAGTTCATGCAAACAAAACGCAATCAAATAGGCTTTAATAAATCAGAACCCGAATATCTCATTGAAGTCATGGATCGTCACGAAGATTGGGCCGTAATTATTGCTCTGGTTGGTGGAGGGCAAGAAATTAATACCGGAGAGGTGGGGTTGTTAGGTTGGCTTAATGCACTAGACGAAAAATTTAGTCATTGGGATGCTTATTACTCTGCAGATTTACTAAATGGGGAATATGTGGCATCAAATTTAACCGCTAACCATTTATCAAAAGGAACAATCTTACCGTGTTTGCATTTAGCAACTTCGATGCGGTCATTCAGGGCGGAAAAACTATCAAGTTTTATTCATTACTTGATTGATGGTGATAGCGTATTAGCTTGGAAATTATTCACTACGTTCTCGCACTTATATCCTATTAAAGTGACTCGAGATTTAGACACTGCAAAGAAGTGGATAAAGTCGCAGAGTCGAGCTACTGAAAGTATTGGCATGCTTGCTTCATCCAATGCAATACGTTTGAAAGCGGAAGGTATTTTTGTAAAAAACAAAATTGAACCTAAAGATTGGTTTCTAGGTTCGCCGGAGGATATTCGCTCATCTCACTTCTTGGAAGATATTGCAACTGAGTTTGATGTTCAAGGTTTAGAGTTAGATTGGTGTTTAGTTGCTTGGGACGGTGATTTTCGATTTAAACCTACTGGGAAAGAACATTGGCGATTTCGCGGAAGTAAATGGGAAAAGCGCCAACAAGAACAAACTCAAATGTATTTAGAGAATTCTTACCGAGTGCTGCTGACTAGAGCGAGGCAAGGGATGGTTATTTTTGTTCCTAGTGGAGATGACTCTGATAAAACAAGGCTGTCTGAGTTTTATGATGACACTTTCGATTTCCTACAACGTTGTGGTATTACCGTTGTTTAGGATTATTTAATTCCATCAAAGCCTGCCATATAGGCATATGCAACTGTTGAAAACAGGATGTTTTCGTCAAGCCCCCATGGATGGGTTTACGGCGTGTTGCAGGGGACGATATGGTGGGCGGATTACCCCATGAACCTGTCGATAACTCATCAGATAATTGTAGTTTTCTAGGTCTTCGTTTTTAGTTCATCGGTCTTTAGGTTCTCAATGATTAAAAACAAAAATGGCAGCCACGTTGGCTGCCATTTTTTATTGATGCTAGCGACTTGTTTTGGTCAATTCACTAGCGGTTTATCGCTTTGTTCTTAGCTTAAAGCTCAAAGCCAAATTACAAGCTAGGGCTAGTTAATAGCCATCGATATAAAGTAACCCACAAATGTTGCGGTTACTACGCCAATAAAGCCTGGAATAATAAAGCTGTGGTTGAGTACGTATTTACCAATGTGGGTGGTGCCGGTTCTATCAAAACTAATTGCCGCTAAATCGCTTGGGTAGAATGGGAAGAAGAAGTAGGCATAACACGCTGGCAGTACACCAATTAATACTGGAGCTGGGATGCCGAGTGAATACCCTAATGGCAGCATTATAGTTAATACCGCAGCCTGACTTTTTAAGAAGATAGACGACACAAACATCGCAATAGCAAATGTCCATGGATACACGCTGACAATGTCGCTTACCGCGCTCACCAAATAGGTTTTATGGTGCTCAATAATGGTGTCACTCATCCATGCGATACCAAAAATGATAATGACCGCAGTCATACCGGCGGTAAACACGTTACTGGTGACAATTTTTTTCGGGGAGATATTGGTGGCGAGTAATATTACTCCACCGACTGACAACATCATAAATTGAATCGCTACCGACATGCTGACGCCAGCAGGCAGTATTTGCTTACTAAACATCGCCACCATGATAACGGCAAATATGCCCAGTAAAAATACTGTTAAGCCTTTCTTTGCTGTCGATTCGGCCTGGGGTGTTTGCACCTCATCTGCTTTTGGGTCGGTTAATGCTTCACGAAACTCATCATCTGTTAAACGTGCCTGAAACTCTTCATCTTTATCTAAATCTTTACCGCGCTTTAAGCTCCAGGTACACGCTACTAGTAAGCCTGTTAGTGTGGCGGGAATGGTCACCATGAGTACATCAAGTAAGTTAATATCTAGATTATTATCAACAGCAGTGGCAAGTACAACTGCTGCTGCTGCTGCAATTGGACTGGCAGTAATACCCATTTGTGATGCTACAGTTGCCATGGCTAATGGACGTTCTGGGCGGATGCCTTTTTTGTACGCCACATCGTAAATTACAGGAAGAAGGGGATAAACAGAATGACCCGTACCAACCAGAACGGTTAATGAATAGGTACACAGCGGGCCTAAAAAGACGATATGCTCAGGATGTTTACGTAATAGTTTTTCAGCAAACTTTACCAACAGCTTTAAACCGCCAGTGGCCTCTAACGTCGCCGAAGCCGCCACTACGGCTAGAATAATTAACATTACACTGATAGGTGGCGCACCTGGTGCAACGCCAAATACAAATGCGAGTACCGAAACACCTAACCCGCCCAATAAACCAAAGGCGATACCGCCATGGCGAATACCAACAAATATCACCGCTAATAACAGCAGCATGTGTATATAAAACATCGTGTTTTCTCCCCGCGTAGGTTTTTATGTAGGTTGTTATTATTTTTAGCCTTTTGAAGGTATCCCACTACATCTTTGGGGTTAGTGATGTAACTCAAGCTATTGAATTGGGTGTGGTAATAAATGTTTAAAACGTGAACAACATTACATACCGCTGCGTATATTGTGTTGCGTCACTTTTGTAGGGGAAGGGAACGGTATTCGAAGCACAAAGTATGCAGTTAACTACTCTGTTGATTTGCTTTGAATAACATTTTGGCAATCGTTTTATCGTTACATTGTATTAGCTGCCAACGCTGACAGTTGTTGAATGTGCAGTAGTGATTAATGGCCTCGAACAACGCAGACACAAAATGTGTTTTGTCATTTAATTCATCATGTTGATTCGTCAATTTTTGCGTTTCAATGTGCAGGTTTTGCAGTAACAAACATTGGTTTTTACGGTCGGCTTTTACATCCACGCGGCCAACAAAACCGTCACGCCATAGAATGGGCAGTGAATAATAGCCGAATTGGCGCTTAGCCTCAGGCACATACACTTCTATTTGATAATCAAACCCAAACCACAACTTAAGCTTTTGGCGTTGAATGACTAAATTATCAAACGGATTAAGTAGCCAGACTTTATTGGGAATAGCAGTGGGTAAGGTGAGCGTAGGTTGGTAGAAATAAACGTGTTGTGTATTGGCGCTGGAGTCGGTAAAGCTGGCGATATCACTTTGTTCGCACAGTTGCGCTAATGTTTGGCTGAGTAGCGGTTTGAGGCCTTTGCGTAAATATTGTATTTGCTGCAAATTACCAAAACCATGCGCCGATAAATAACGCTGAATCAAGTGTTGGGCAAATTCTGTATCGCTAGGTGCTGTGGTGTCGATGTGCTTGGGGAGTACTCGCTCTGTTAAGTCTTACACCTTTTGAAACTTGTCGCGCTTAGCAACCATTAACTCGCCTTGCATAAACAACTGCTCAAGCGCTTTTTTAGCTGGTTTCCAATCCCACCAAGTGCCATTTTTAGTGTCTGACTCATGGGTGAACTGACTGGCTTTTAATGGACCTTCGGCGCTAATACGGGCTTTAACTTCGCGCATGACTTTATGTTCTGGTTCAAACCAATGCTTACCACCTTGTTGTAATTGCTGTTTGCGATACAGGCTAAAACGGTAATCTTCAATAGGCAGATAAGCAGCCGCATGGGACCAGTACTCAAACACGGTTTTATCGCTCATTGCTGCATCTAACATGGTGGCAGAATATTCGGGCAGACGACTGTGTAATACATGATGATGCGCGCGTTCGACCACATTAATAGAGTCAATTTGCACATAACTTAATTGCCGGATAAGCTTTGGCAATGACTCCAAAGGCTGTAATAAACCTTGCTGCTGCATACTTAGCTGTAACCATTGTTTAGCTGATAAAGGGTTTGTCATTAAATGCCCTATATTGAATGGGTAAACAAATTAAAACACGAGGATAAGTGCCATTGTAGGTCGAATTTTATAGTAGTGTACATCTCGCTGTTTATGATAGGTCTCTATAAATGACGGCGAGAGAATGTTGATATCCTTCACACGCTTTAACGTGTAAATCTCACCTTAACGGTTACAGCGTGTAAGTTGTATTTTAATGCTTACAGCATGTAAGCCTGAGCTGTTTACTCATTAACATATTCAGCATTGGCTGAAAAATCCAAACCTAAAATCCAAAAAATTAAGCCCAGCAAATGCTGGGCTTAATGTTACTACGTCCAAGCTTTAAGCTTACTCGACGTTTTGGATCTGCTCGCGCATTTGCTCAATCAGTACTTTTAGTTCTACTGCGGCAGAAGTGATTTCTGCGCTGATTGATTTTGAGGCTAGGGTATTTGATTCGCGGTTAAACTCTTGCATCATAAAGTCTAGACGGCGGCCTTCGCTGCCACCTTTTTTTAGGATGCGACGAGCTTCAGTTACGTGAGCTTCAAGGCGGTCCATTTCTTCGGCAACATCTTGCTTTTGCGCTAATAACACCATTTCTTGCTCGATACGGGCAGGGTCTAATTCACCAGCAATATCGGCTAAGCGGTTAGTTAATTTGTCGCGTTGATACTGCATTACCGTTGGCATGTGTTCACGCACAACCTTCACTTGCTCCATTACGCCGTCTAAACGGGTCAGTAGCATGTCTTTAATCGCTTCACCTTCACGGCCGCGAGCTTCGATAAACTGATCGATAGCACTGTCGAACGCAATCATTAAATCGGCACCTACACTATCCATATCTTGCTCTGCTGCCGATAGCACGCCAGGCCAACGCAGTATATCTGTTAGGCTGAGTTCGCCTTGTCCGGCTTCTTGTTTTAACCAGTTTGCTGCACTTAATAGCTGTTTGGCTAAATCTTGATTCAGTTGTAATTCATTACTGCTGCTGTCGGCGAGTTCGTAACGTAAATTAACTTCGATTTTGCCGCGATTAAGGCGTTTACGTAAGCGGTCGCGTAAGACAGGTTCAAAGCTGCGAAACTGCTCAGGTAGGCGCAGGTAGGTTTCTAGGTAGCGCTGGTTGACTGAACGGATTTCCCATGAGGCGGTGCCCCATTGTGCTTTGTGCTCGATACGAGCGTAGGCTGTCATGCTTTGGATCATGAAGTGTCCTGTTATGTTATTTACGCGAATGTGAGTTGATTATAGCCGTTTTAGCGGATGGGATTAAAGGATTAGTCGATAGATTTGTGGCTTATCGCTGCTTACCATGGCATCTAACGGCGTGAAGCTCTATAATATGGGCTCAAATATGATATGAATTCGACTACAGGACTTTTCATGCGCCCAAGTAACCGTACACCAGCTCAAACTCGCCCTATCACTATTACGCGTTCTTTTACTGCACATGCTGAAGGCTCGGTTTTAGTTGAGTTTGGCGACACAAAAGTATTATGTACAGCAAGTTTCACTGAAGGCGTTCCACGTTTTCTTAAAGGCCAAGGCCAAGGTTGGGTAACTGCTGAATACGGTATGTTACCGCGTTCAACTCACAGCCGCATGGACCGTGAAGCGGCTCGTGGTAAGCAGTCTGGCCGTACTCAAGAAATTCAACGTTTAATTGGCCGTGCATTACGTGCAGCTGTAGACATGAAGTTGTTAGGTGAAAACACTATCGTTATCGATTGTGATGTGATTCAAGCCGATGGCGGTACGCGTACTGCGGCTATTACTGGTGCTTGTGTGGCGTTAGTTGATGCGCTTAACTGGGCTCGTGGTAAAGGCATTATTAAAGCGAACCCACTTAAGTTTTTAATTGCTGCTGTGAGTGTTGGTATTTACAAAGGCGAAGCGATCAGTGATTTAGAATACATTGAAGACAGCGCTGCTGAAACTGACATGAACGTTGTGATGACAGAAACCGGTAAGATTATTGAAATTCAAGGTACTGCAGAAGGCGAACCATTTAGCCATGAAGAGTTACTTGAGTTGTTAGTGTTAGCTAAAAACAGTATTCGCGAAATTGTCGATGTGCAAAAAGCGGCTTTAAGTTAATATGCTGTTGAAAAATGAGGACCGATTACGGTCCTTTTTTTTAATCTAAAATTTGATGAAAGAGGAATAACCGTGAAAGCCTATCAACGCGAATTTATTGAGTTTGCTTTAGCCCGCCAAGTATTACGTTTTGGTGAGTTTACCCTTAAATCTGGCCGTACGAGCCCGTACTTTTTCAATGCTGGATTGTTCAATACGGGTAAAGACTTAGCGCGTTTAGGTCGCTTTTATGCTGCGGCGTTAATGGACTCGGGTATTGAGTTCGATTTGTTATTTGGCCCAGCGTATAAAGGTATTCCGATAGCGACAACCACAGCTGTAGCGTTATGCGATCATCACGATGTGGATATTCCTTACTGCTTTAATCGTAAAGAAGCCAAAACCCACGGTGAAGGTGGCAGTTTGGTGGGCAGCGAGTTAAAAGGCAAAGTGATGCTGGTGGACGATGTGATCACCGCTGGTACCGCTATTCGCGAATCGATGGAAATTATTAATGCCCACGATGCTCAACTTGCGGGTGTGTTGATTGCATTAGATCGCCAAGAAAAAGGCAAAGGCGAGTTGTCGGCAATTCAAGAAGTGGAACGTGATTTTGGCTGCCAGATTGTGTCGATTATTAAGCTTGCTGATTTAATCAGTTACTTGTCTGAAAAGCCGGGTATGGAAGCAGAACTTGCTTCGGTTAGCGCTTATCGTGAGCAATACGGCATTTAATCTTATTCAGATTTAAACAAAAATGCAGCCCCTATATTATGAAATTAGGTGGCTGCATTTTTATTTGCGTGTTATTTACACACATTATTTTACTTGGTGTAAAAACTCGGCGCGGGTGGCTGGGTTTGATTTAAAAATACCGCCAAGTGCTGTAGTGGTAGTTGAACTGGTTGAGTCCATGACACCGCGAGATTTAACGCAGTAATGCACCGCATCCATTTTTACCGCAACGTCTTTGGTTTCAAGTAGGGTTTGCAGTGCCACTAACACTTGTTGGGTTAGGCGCTCTTGTACTTGTGGGCGTTGGGAAAAGAAGCGCACGATACGATTGATTTTAGACAAGCCAATAATTTTTGTGCGTGGCAAATAGGCCACCGTTGCGAAGCCATCTATGGTCACTAAATGGTGTTCGCAGGTGCTGGTAAGACTAATGTCTTGTACACGCACCATTTCATCAACACCCATTTTGTTTTCGATAACCGTGATCTTAGGGAAGTTTTCGTAATCAAGCCCTGAGAAGATTTCATCGACATACATTTTTGCAATGCGGCGTGGAGTATCAGCCAAGCTGTCGTCGGTTAGGTCGAGTGACATTAAGGTCAAAATTTCACGCATATGATGTTCAATTTTGACTTTACGTTGTTCAGGCGTGGAAGTTTTTGGCAACATCGGGGTTTCTAGCCCACGGTCTTTTAGTGCTGCTTGTACTTTTATTGCGGCTTCACTGAGTGCCATATATCCTCCAACTACTCGATATCACTGTTTATATGAGTGTACGTTAATACCCACTTGGGCGCCCGCTAAGGGACGAGGAGAATAACGCGATTTGCGCTAAATTAATACTGTAGGTAACAAAAAAGCCGACCCCGTTAGTCGGGTATCGGCTTTTTGTGGTTAAACGCTTAAGCGATATCTACTTTACGTTTAGGTTCTCTTTGATGAACTTAAGCATTTTGCCATAATACTCAGCCCGATTTTCATCGTTGTAGAAGCCATGACCTTCATCGTCTAATATCATTTTCTCAAATGGGTACTCATAAGCTTTCAGCTTTCTCTCTAGTGCTTCATATTGCTCAATTGGCGCTCGTTCATCTTCACCGCCATGTACAATTAATAGCTTAGCTTTTAGCTTGTCGATATTTTCTGATGGTGACATAGCTTTCAGGATAGCGGTATCTTGACCAAGTGCTTTTTTCAAATAACTTAAGCCCATCCGGCGATCTGAAACATCACCTTTATGGAACATTAATGCTAGATCATATACACCAGCAAAACCTACTGCGCATTTGAATAAATCAGGTGCAAGAATCGAACTCTGGAGTGCGCTATATCCACCAAAACTACCACCGACAATACAGATACGATCTTTATCGACTATGCCTTGTTCAATGACATAGTTAGTGGCATCAATAATATCGTATTGTATTTCAGCACCCCATTTCTTATATCCGGAAAATTCAAAGTCATCTCCATAACCACCAGAACCACGGAAATTGACTTGTAAAACAGCAATACCTTCTTTTGCAAGCATTTGGTTTTGTGGATCAAATTGCCACCAATCTCGAATGCCATGTGGACCACCATGGGGGTTTACCACTAGAGGTAAGTTTTTAGCGTCTTTGCCTTTTGGCAACGTCAGATAACCGTGAATAGTTTGTCCGTCTCGACTAGTAAATTTAATCGGCTTAACTTCAGCCATATCATCTGGTGTTAACCATTCTCTTGCTGAAACTAAATATCCAAGTTTCATTGTTTCAGCATCGAAAGTGTAATAATCGCCTGGATTGCGATCATTAAAGGCAAACACTATCCACTTATTACCATCGCGAGTTTGACTGACTAAATGCACTTGATGGCCGGGAAGGGCTACTATTAAATCTTTTAGAATTTTTGCTTGTTGATTGTCTGGATTAACAAAGGCATAAGTTGGGTATTCTGCTTCATATTCAACCGCATAAAGTTCTTTTGATACTTCACTAATCCAAAGCTGACTAGGATCGACTAATTCATCTTTTATTAGCGATTTCTTGTCACCGGTGGTGAGGTTAACAGTATAAATACCCAGTGTTTGGTTGTTAACTCGCCCCGCGGCATAGATTATGTTTGGATCCTTGGTAAATGCCACTGGAGTAAAATCATCTAGACCGAGATTAAGCTGATCAATATTAATCCAGTCGCCTGATTTATAATAAAAAGATTGTTCAATATCGTCTTTATTTGTACCTTTAACAAGCCTAACTTCGCCATCGTGATCAGTAATAAATTGTGAATAGCTAATAGGTGCGTAGGTAATTTTTCGGCGTGTGCCTCTATAGACATCAACTTTAAAAACAATATGAATGTTATCTGCTGTTGAAGTACTTCCAGCTCCCCAAGGCAGCGCTTGGACAAGCATGTATCTGTCATCATCTTGTAAAGGATCTAAAATAAATGCTGTACCGCGGTAAGGAGTTTTTTTCTTAATGCTTGAGCCAGTTTGCTGTTCGTTATTTTCGTAGCCAAAAAGATATTCAGCTTGAGAACCATCAGCGTTTACGGCCATTAGTTCACCGTAATACTGAGGATGATCATCCCAACCCTTTAAGTACTCTTTTTCAAATACAATACGGTCATCGTTTACCCATACATAATTTCCGACTTGGGCATTAGTACCAAATTGAATAGCATGGACAATTTTTAAGGTTTTTGCGTCTAAAATAATTAAAATACGTTTATCGTCATTGATTGTTTTTGCACTGATATAGTCACCACTAGGTGAATATTTAACATTGCTGTATTCAGACGATTTACTAAACAATTTTGCAGTTGTTAGTGTGTCAGATGCAAAAGATGATGTTATGAAGGCAGGGTAAAGTAATAAAGCCAAAGCGATAAGCTTGGATAGTTTCATTGTACATCCTTGTGGTTTGTTGTGTTTTTGTTTTTATTGTTGCCTATTTGTTTCTGGCGCAATTTTAAAATAAAAGAGTATTTATTTCAATCAAAGAAAGATTAAGTTGTATCAGTATTTTTATTCAGAAAAAACAACATGTGAGGTATAAAATGCGCAGCATAAATACAGTCCGTGTAATTAATGTTAAAAATGTAACGGTATTGCATTTAATTCAAGTGGTCGGAGCAATACGTACTCATTATTTATTCATTGAGATGAGGTGGAAATATGGACGTATATTACGACTTCCAATTTATGTTGATACCCGTTTGGTTGGCCTCTTTGCGCGGTTGAATTTGCTTGAAAGTCATAACGCAGGTACAAAAAAAGCCGACCCCGTTTGCCGGGTATCGGCTTGTTGATATAATATTTTTTAGCTCATTAGCTCATTAGCTCATTACGATTTAATGTTTAGGTTCTTTTTAAGAAATAGAAGCATTTTTTCATAATATTGGGCACGATTGTCATCATTGTAGAAACCATGGCCTTCATCATCCATCACCAGTTTTTCATAGGGATAATCATGTGCTTTAAGGGCTTTTTCTAGTGATTCTAGTTGTTCAATAGGCGCTCGTTCATCGTCACCGCCATGTACTAGAAGCAAGTTTGCTTTAAGCTTATCTACATTTTCTGAGGGAGACATCGCCCTTAGTACTTCACTATTTTGACCTAAAACATTTTTAAGGTAACTAGTACCCGAAGCACTATTTGCAATATCTCCTTCATCGAACATCAGTTCTAAATTATAAATCCCTGCAAAACCGATAGCGCATTTGAACAGATCGGGTTCAAGTATTGCGCTTTGCAATGCACTATAACCACCAAAACTACCACCAGAAATACAGATACGGTTTTTATCTACATAACCTTGCTCAATGACATAATGAGTGGCATCGAGAATGTCATATTGTACTTCTGAACCCCATTTTTGGAATCCAGCTTGTTCAAAATTTTGTCCAAAACCACCTGAACCACGAAAATTGACTTGTAATACAGCCATCCCTTGATTTGCTAGCATTTGGTTTTGAGTATTAAACCCCCATTCATCTCTTACTCCATGCGGACCACCATGGGGATTGACTACAAGAGGGAGGTTTTTCGCTTCTTTATCATAAGGTAATGTCAAATAACCGCTAATGACTTTACCGTCTCGGCTGGTAAAACTAATTGGCTTCACTTCTGACATTCGCGCTGGGTCGAGCCATTTCTTGGCAGAGGCTAAGTGTTGGAGTGTGATGGCCTTGGTATCAAATATATAATAATCACCGGGATTTCGATCGTTAAATGCCACCACGATGAGTTTTTCTGAATGACGAGTTTCGCTAACAATACGAACTTGATGGCCAGGTAATGATGCGAGCAACTGCTTTAGCAATTTTGAATGACTGTCTTCTGGATTGACGAAAGCGTAAGACGGATAACCATTTTCAAATTCAACTGCATAGAGTTTTTTGGTAGCTTGGTTTATCCAGTAATTACTGGGATCACTTTTGTCATCTTTAATAATTTGCGTTTTTTCACCTGTTTCTAGATTGATTTCATAAATCCCTAAGGTTTCGCCTTTTACCCGAGCCGCTGCATAAATACTGTTTTTATTTTCGGCAAAAGATATTGGGTAGAAATCATCCAAATTGAGTTTGAGGTTATCGGTGTTAAGCCATTCGCGGTCTTGACGATAAAATACTTTTGTTATGTTGTTTTCATCTTCGCCTGCAACAAAGCGTACTTCACCATCGTGATCGGTTAAGAATCGAGAGTAACCTATAGGCGAAGTGGTGACTTTTCTGCGGAACCCTTTGTATAAATCTACACGGTATACAGTCTGTGATAATTCATAGTTTAAAGAATTAGACTCATTCCATGGGATTGCATTGACGAGCATATAGCGGTCGTCATCGGGAAGGGGATCTAAAATAAATGCCGTTGCTCTTATGGGGGTATTTTTCTTCAGATGTGAACCAGTTTGTTGCTCGCCGCTATTAAAACCAAAAAGGTAAGTTGCTCTTGAGCCATCGGCATTAACAGCCATTAGCTCACCATAATACAGCGGTACGTCACTCCAACCTTTTAAATATTCTTTTTGCAGTACGATTCTTTCATTATTGACCCAAGCGTAATTACCAACTTGGGCATTGCCAGGGAAAAATATTGCGTGATGTATTTGTTTTGTTTTTGCATTTAATATTAGTAGCTTGTCTTTACCATTATGTTTGGTTATTGCACTAATATAGTCGCCTGTTGGAGATATTTTTACATTACTAAATTCAGCCCCTCGGCTAAATAGTCGTGCAGTAGAAAGGCTTTCAGCTGCAAATGCATGGGTGAATAGGCCACCACAGACAAGTAACATAATGGTTAGGTATTTGGTGAAAATCATGAGACATCCTTGTTTAATCGTTCGTTCTTACTTCGTTTTTATGTGGTATAAATATTCGATCTGATACGGTTTAAGGGTAAAGGAAGAGTCAGTAGCATTGGCAGCAAAAGGACCGAACTAGCATCCTTTATTGATGCGATATTAACTTCTTAGCAATTGCTGTTGAATAAACGTCCACTGTTCATCAAAGTGTTGTGTTGGCTTTTGTTTAAACTCACTGCGGACAAATTGTGAAATACGTCCTTCTGCAAAGGCTAGCAACAAGTTAGCTAAAATAGCTTCATCGATATTAAAGCCTACGCCTTCACGCAAGGTTTTTTCACGTAGAATTTGTTTGATGTGTGTTTCTATTTTGGCAAATAATACGTCAATTCTACTGCGTAAACGCTCGTTTTCACCTAGCAAGGCATCGCCATTAAGCACCCTTGAGATGCCTGGGTTACGTTCAGAAAATACTAATAGCAGGTGTAATACCAACTGGCAGCGGGTCATGGTGTCTTTTTCTTCGTCCATGATGATGTTTAAGCGTGATAAAATCGCATCTTCAATAAATTCGATTAAGCCTTCGAACATCCGCGCTTTACTGGGGAAGTGTCTGTACAGTGCAGCTTCTGACACGCCCACTTCGGCAGCGAGCTTTGCTGTTGTTATACGTTGACCTGGGCTGGTTTCGAGCATTTGCGCTAAGCATTGTAAAATATGCTCACGACGATTTATTTTAGGGCTTTCAGCCATTATCTGTTCCTTGGCTCAGTGACTACTTGAAAAGGTTATTTGGTGCCTGAATGACCAAAACCGCCTTCTCCACGATCTGAGCTATTAAACTCATCCACTACGGTAAACGTTGCCTGTACAACGGGTACAAACATCAATTGGGCTAATCGATCGCCAATTTCGAGAGTAAATGGTTTATCACTTCTGTTCCAACATGACACCATTAACTGTCCTTGGTAATCGGAGTCAATTAAGCCCACTAGATTACCCAAAACAATGCCATGTTTATGGCCCATGCCTGAGCGCGGTAAAATCACAGCGGCAAGGCCTGGGTCTGCCACATGAATGGCGATACCTGTTGGAATCAATACAGTTTGACTTGGCTCAATGACCATTACTGTGTCGATCATGGCACGTAAATCCATGCCTGCGCTACCGGGTGTCGCATAAGCTGGCAATGGGAATTCACTGCCTATACGTGAGTCGATAATTTTTAGTTCAATGGGTGTTTTCATGATTTTTTTAATTGTTTTTCTATCAATGTAAGTAATTGGCGCGCCAGTGTCAGTTTGTCTGTTGCGGGCAGTTGTTGGCTGCCGTCTTGCCAAAATACCTGTAGTGCATTGCTATCGGCATTAAAGCCTAAGCCTTGAATAGAAACATCATTGGCGGCAATCATATCAAGCTTTTTGCGTTGAAGTTTGCCACGGGCGTATTGCTCTACATCGTTGGTTTCTGCTGCAAAGCCTACAGTGAATGGACGAGGAGTGTGCTGAGCTACCGTGGCTAAGATATCAGGATTCCGCACTAGCGCAAGTTGCATTTGTTCAGCCGATTTTTTTATTTTTTGATCCGCAACGTCAGCAATCCGATAATCAGCTACTGCGGCGCAACCAATAAAAATATCATGTTGTTCAACCTGTTCCATCACAGCATCAAGCATTTGTTGTGCTGAACCCACATCAATGCGTGTAACACCTGCTGGGGTGGCTAGATTAACCGGACCTGAGACTAATGTGACGGTTGCGCCCATTTCCGCAGCTGCTTGGGCTATAGAGAAACCCATTTTTCCTGAGCTGTGGTTGGAGATATAGCGCACTGGGTCAATCGCTTCACGCGTTGGCCCTGCGGTAATGAGTAACTGATGACCTTGTAATATCTTGGGGCCAAAAAATTGTATCAGTTGTTCTGCCATCACCACGGGTTCTTGCATTCTGCCAGGGCCGACTTCACCGCATGCTTGATTACCTGAGGCGGGTTGCCAAATGGTAAAGCCTTTACGGGCTAAATTAGCCATGTTTTCTTGGGTCGCAATATTTTGGTACATTTGCTGGTTCATGGCAGGGCAAACAATGACGGGGGCGCTGGTCGCTAAACAGGTTGTTGTTAACAAGTCATCTGCCATGCCGGCATTAATACGTGCCATTAAATTTGCCGTAGCAGGTGCAAGCAATACAACATCAGCCCAACGAGCGAGTTCGATATGACCCATAGCCGCCTCTGCTGCGGGATCGAGCAAATCTGAGGCTACTGGATGGCCTGAGAGCGCTTGTATGGTTAATGGGGTGATAAACTCCATCGCGCTCTGAGTCATGATGACACGCACGTCTGCGCCACGCTCTTTTAATCGGCGGATCAAGTCTGCACTTTTATATGCGGCAATACCGCCACCAATTCCGAGTAATACTTTTTTATTTGTCAGCATGATGCACATTATCCGACTCAAACCTAATTGCGGCTAACAATATCACAAACCTATGACAATTTGCGCAGATCCAATCTCAAAAATATCGACCATACTGTGTAATACCAATCCTATTAAATATGTGATCTTTCAGCGGGAGTTCAAAGTGCTGTAGGCAAGGCAGATGATTGAAGCGAATAGTGATTCTATTTTGAAAACATCTAACGAAGCATAAAGTACTTTGAAACCCGCCAGAAAGGAGTCTCTCAGGTATTCCACTTCTGTGTTGCATCGATTTAAAAGGGAACAGCCATTTCTACATCAATGCGCCTTGAATTAAAAAACCTGAGAGACTCTGAACTGATCAGATATTTAATGAGATTGGTATAAGCAATTCGAACTCTATTTTTGAAAAAGACAACAATTCGTTATTGGTACTGTGCTTGCTGATTCTGTGTTGTTTTTGTTATTCAGAGTCGACTTAATGCGTTTAATGGCATCGCCACATTGAATATAAGGGACATTCATGGGAATTAAAGATTGGCCACAAGGAGAAGGACCGCGAGAAAAATTATTGCTCAAAGGTGCAGGGCATCTTTCGGATGCAGAATTGCTTGCGGTGATATTACGTAATGGTCTGGCAGGGCAAAATGCGGTCGATTTAGCCCGAAACATGATTAATCAGTTTGGTGGTTTGCGCAGTTTACTGAGCGCACCTAAAAGCCAAGTATGTAAATTAGCCGGTGTTGGGCCGGTAAAATATGCTCAATTACAGGCTGCAGCGGAAATTTCTAAGCGAATTGCTCATGAAAATCTACAAAGAGGGCAAATTTTGACAAATCCTGATTTAACTCGGGACTATTTAATGAGACAATTGGCAGACCGATCCTATGAAGTGTTCGCCTTACTATTGTTGGATACCCAACATAGAGTCATTCAATTTGTAGAATTATTTCGTGGCACCATCGATTCTGCTTCTGTTTATCCTCGCGAGGTTGTAAGCCTTGTTTTGGAGAAAAAAGCGGCAGCGGTAATTGTGTGTCACAATCACCCGTCTGGCATTGCAGAGCCAAGTCAGGCTGATCGGCGAATAACTGAGCGAATAAAAAATGCATTGGCAACCATAGATGTTTCTTTGTTAGATCATATGGTTGTAGGTGATCAGGAGATAGTCTCCTTTGCCGAGCGTGGGTGGATTGTATAAACACTGCTTGATCTTCTATGGTCAATCGTGTATAAAATGCGCCCTCTTTGTGCCTCGGGCGACGGCCATACGAGGCACATTAATGCTCGAGCGTTAAAAATTTGTTTTGGAGAAGATTGACATGTCAAGAGTATGCCAAGTAACTGGCAAGAAGCCAATGGTTGGTAACAACCGTTCGCACGCAAAAAATTCGACTCGTCGTCGTTTTTTACCTAACCTACAAAACCACCGTTTTTGGTTAGAAGAAGAAAAGCGTTTCGTGCAATTACGTGTATCTACTAAAGGTATCCGTATTATCGACAAGAAAGGTATTGAAGTGATTGTTAAAGAACTTCGTGCCCGTGGCGAGAAGGTATAATAGAAAATGGCTAAATCTAAAGGTAATCGTGAGAAGATCAAATTAGTATCTAGTGCTAAAACTGGTCACTTCTACACTACTGAAAAGAACAAGCGTAACATGCCTGAAAAAATGGAAATCAAGAAATTTGATCCAGTCATTCGTCAGCACGTTATGTACAAAGAAGCTAAAATCAAGTAATTGATTTTTGATTCTTAAAAAAGCCCCTTAATTGGGGCTTTTTTTATGCCTGTTTGAAAATAGTCTATACTGAATCGAACAATAATCAGCTGAGTAAACACCGTTAGTCAGGTTCTGAATTTAGTCTATACAGCAGTTGTTTATGTCACGAGGTGCATGGCTAATGTCATTGGATTTTATTGAGCCATTTCCGCATGGTCATATCGCCATTATGTTGAAATATTGCTATACAGATGTGATGCAAATATCATAATTAAATGCGTAAAGTATTATTAACGGCTAAAACAAGCTAACTTTTTGGCTGTAATGATTTTTTCATAATAAATTGAGACACTGTGTTTTACTTGAAGTGAAATAAAATGCTTTAAAAGTGAATTAAAATGCAATACCATTCTTTTTTGATACAGCAAACCGTCATGTGGCATTTATTGTCATCGTCATTAATGAACATCAAACCTATACCGAGGTGAATTTGCCCGTGAGAACCACTGAATTAGTTGATGGATTTCGTCATTCTGCACCCTATGTTAATGCTCATAGAGGTAAAACTTTTGTCGTTATGTTGGGTGGTGAAGCATTAGCGCACCCACAATTCCGCGGTATTTTAAATGATGTGGCTTTGTTGCATTCACTTGGGATTGAGGTGGTATTAGTTTATGGAGCAAGACCACAGATTGACGCAGGTTTAAAGGCGGCTGGAATTGAACCGGCATATCACAATGGTATTCGTATTACCGATGATGAAACCCTGAAGATTATCAAGCAGGTTGCTGGGGCGACTCAATTTGATATTACTGCTAGGTTGTCGATGAGCTTAGGCAATACGCCAATGCAAAATGCGCAAATAAACCTTGTGAGTGGTAATTTTGTTATTGCACAACCATTAGGTGTAGATGACGGTGTCGATTTTTGTTTAAGTGGCAAGGTGCGCCGTATTGATGCGCAAGGCTTACGTCGTCAATTAGACAATAACGGTATTGTATTAATGGGGCCAATTGCCGCTTCTGTTACAGGTGAAAGCTTTAACCTGACCGCTGAAGAAGTTGCGACCCAAGTAGCGATTAAGTTAAAGGCCGATAAGATTATTGGTTTTAGTGATACCAACGGCCTTATCGGTAAAAATGGTGAAGTGATTGCCGAGCTGATGCCGGACGATATTGAAGAAATGCTTAAGACGATGGCTGTAGATGACCATACTTCAGTTGGCACCGTTGCATTCTTAAAAGCCAGTATTGAAGCATGCCGCCGAGGTGTACCTCGTTGCCACTTAGTCAGTTATTTAGAAGATGGTGCGTTACTGCAAGAGTTGTTTTCACGCGAAGGGATTGGTACCCAAATTGTTACCCAAAGCGCCGAACGTTTACGTAGAGCGACTATTAGCGACATAGGCGGTATCTTAAACCTTATTCGCCCATTGGAAGAGCAAGGCATTTTGGTGCGTCGCTCACGCGAGCAACTCGAGATGGAAATTGAACAGTTTATGCTGGTTGAGCGCGACAACTTAGTGATTGGTTGTGCAGCTTTGTATCCGTTTGAAGAAGACAATGCGGGTGAGTTTGCGTGTTTAGTGGTTCATCCTGATTATCGCGATGCTGATCGTGGTAGCATTTTGCTTAATAACATTATTGGCCAAGCTCGCGTGCGTGGTTATTCACGTCTATTTGCGTTAACGACCCGTAGTATCCATTGGTTTTTAGAGCATGGCTTTAATATTGTTGATGTTGAAGAACTGCCGAATAAGAAAAAACAGCTGTATAACTATCAGCGTCGTTCAAAAATTCTTGCGTTAGATTTGTAGAAGTAACAAGGCCGTTAACACATAAAAAAGCCGGATGAGTATAAAATCATTCGGCTTTTTTGTGGGTGAAGCATCAGTGCTTTGAGTGACTTCATTTTCCCATTGTAGAGCTTATTATGCTGACGCTTTGGCTAAGGCGTTACGTCGTTGACGTTGCAATATCATGTCGCCAACAAAGATAACTAACGCGCCCCAAATAAATCCAAAGGTAATGCCTTTTTCGATATCAAACGGTTCATTAAACAGTTTTACCGCTAAGATGAACATGATACTTGGGCCAATATATTGGAAAAAACCTAAAATCGAAAATGGAATTCTGACAGCGGAACCCGCAAAACACAGTAACGGAATCGTTGTGACAATACCCGCAGCGACTAGGAGTAAATTCAGGTCGAGAGTGTTGGTTAGCATGCTCGTTGTCGAACTGTCTAAGGTGATGAATAGATAACCCAGAGCGATAGGTAACAAGATTGCTGTTTCGACTAATAAACCTGATTTTGCGTCAATATTAACTTTTTTGCGCAGTAAACCATAAAACCCAAAGCTGGCTGCCAAGGCTAATGATAAAAGCGGAATAGAGCCAAAAGAGATCAACTGCACTAGTACTCCTATACTGGCCAACGCCACTGCAACCCATTGCAATTTTCGCAAACGCTCACCCAGAAATACCATTCCCAATAAGACGTTAAACAGCGGGTTGATAAAATAGCCTAGGCTAGCATCGAGCATGTGGTCGTTGTTGACTGCCCAAATAAAAATCAGCCAATTAGCGGCAATTAATATTGAGGTGATCAGCAATATTAATAATTGCTTGGGCTGTTTTAAAATCAAACGTAAACGGCTAAATCCACCAATAAATTGCATCAAAATAACCATGAATATAAATGACCAAATGACACGGTGCATTAATATTTCGGTGGCAGGGACATGATGTAATAACTTGAAATAAAGCGGGGCAATACCCCAGATGGTGTAGGCGCAAATGGCGAGAAGCACCCCTTTACGATATTCTAAATCAGGCATAGTCAGTCAACAGTGGGGAGAACTAAAAGAGAGGGCGATTGTAGGTCGCCCCCTAGAATGACACAAGTGCTTAAGCGATTTCTTTTATCGCTAGAGTGTCAGTTATATATTGCGATAATGACCGTTTAGCCCACCATATATGTGCCAGTCCCAAATGCGATGTGAACACCTTGTTCATTGTGTAATTCCATCCGGCAAACGGATACACGATTACCAGAGCGAATAACCGTGCCAGTGCCAGTGAAGATTTCACCCCGACCGGGACGTAAAAAGTCGACCCGCATATCAATAGTGCCTAAGGTGGTTAAGCGTTGTTGTAATTCTTCAAGAGTCCAATCTTCTCTACTGGCAACTAGCCCGGCAAATACTGTCAGTCCGCCGACAACATCAAGTAATGTCGCAGTGACACCACCATGAAGAATATTTTGATGAATATTGCCGATAAGCTCGGGTTTCATTTTTATCACCACTTCAACCCCATTGATGTCGTAGTGTTTGATATCTAAACCGAGTAAATTATGAAATGGAACATGTTGATCAAAAACATCAGCAACTTGCTGTAAAGCTTGAGTTTGAATAGATGTGGTCATGAGCAATCCTTGTCGTTTTATTCTTATTATCGTTGTTATTTATAGGGGAGACTTACTGCCATAGAGTATTTAATCTAACCCTAAAGTGGCGTCGACTCAATCATCTATCTTGGATGAAAACAACGCAAAGGTGTTTTGGTTCAAGACATCTGTGGCTCAGTGCTTTAAAATGAGTGCCCTTTGAATGATGATGTTGTTAATGGATACTCCGATTTCGACCAATATTGCGTCCTCAGATGTGTTGACGACAGAGCAAGATGTACTTGCCGCGAGCCTGCAGCAAGTTTTTGGTTATCGCGCCTTTCGTGAAGGGCAGCGAGAAGTCATTGAGCAAAGTTTACAGGGCCAAGATACCTTAGTGATTATGCCTACCGGTGGCGGCAAAAGTATGTGCTATCAATTGCCTGCTATTGTGTTGCCTGGTGTGACCGTGGTGGTGTCGCCATTAATTTCGTTAATGAAAGACCAAGTCGACAGTTTACTGCAAAGTGGTGTGTCAGCTGCTTATCTCAATTCATCTTTACCGCGTGAGCAAAGTGCTGAGGTGTTACGTAAATTACATGCTGGTGAGATTAAATTGTTGTATGTCTCTCCAGAGCGACTTTTGCGTCCTGATTTTATTGAGCGTCTGCAATCGGTTGATGTTTCAATGTTTGCAGTTGATGAAGCCCATTGTATTAGCCAATGGGGCCATGATTTTAGACCTGAATATGCGGCATTAGGGCAGTTAAAAGAATACTTTCCTTACTTACCTTTAATGGCCTTAACTGCAACCGCAGATCATGCCACGCGTTTGAGTATTTGCGAGCGCTTAGGGGTAACCCCTTATACCTTGTTGTCGAGTTTTGACCGTCCAAATATCCGTTATACCGTGGCTGAAAAGCTTAATGCGGCTAATCAATTACGTCAGTTTCTAACTATTCAAAATGGCACTAGTGGGATTGTGTATTGCAGCAGTCGTCGTCGAGTTGATGAGGTGGCCGAGCGTTTACGCTTACAAGGATTTAATGCTCAAGCATACCATGCCGGTTTGAGCCAGGAAGAGCGTGGTAACGTTCAAGATAAATTTCTAAAAGATCAAATCGATATTGTGGTGGCTACGGTGGCCTTTGGCATGGGGATTAATAAATCTAACGTACGCTTTGTGGTGCATTACGATATTCCTAAAAGCATTGAAGCTTATTACCAAGAAACAGGCCGTGCAGGCCGCGATGGTTTAGATGCAGAAGCTTATATGTTATTTGATCCTGCCGATATAGGCCGGGTTAGGCATTTGATTGAGCAATCTGAACCTGGGCCTCAACAACAAGTCGAATTTCATAAATTGCATACCATGGCAGCATTTGCTGAAGCGCAAACGTGTCGTCGCCAAGTGTTGTTAAACTACTTTGATGAAGTGGCATCAAAACCTTGTGGTAACTGTGATATCTGTCTTGATCCACCCAAGCGATATGATGGTACTGAAGATGCGCAAAAAGTACTGTCTTGTATTTATCGTTTACAGCAACGTTTTGGTATCCACCATGTAATTGAAGTATTGCGCGGTTCAAAAGCGGCCAACATAGTGGATAGAGGCCATGATAAGTTATCGACATGGGGCATTGGTAAAGATAAATCAACTGAGTTTTGGCTCAGTGTTATCCGCCAATTAATTCATTTAGGTTTGATGAGTCAGGATATTACCCGCGGCTCTGCAATTAAGCTTAACCTTGCCGCAAGACCAATCCTTAAAGCTGAGTTATCGCTAATGTTAGCGGAACCTCGGATTCAATTGATTGATGTAAAGCGCAAACCCAATGGACGTGCACCGCAACAGTATGATCGTAAGTTGTTTGCTCGATTAAAATTACTGCGTCGCGAACTAGCTGAGAAAAATGACATTCCACCCTATTTAGTCTTTAACGACGCAACACTCGCAGAGATGTGTGCGATGCTGCCCACAAGCCCTGGCGAGATGCTCGCGGTAAATGGTGTTGGGCAGATTAAGCTTGACCGATTTGGTGGCGAATTTTTAGATGAAATTTCTGATTATTTGACCAAAGGTTAGTGATTTAGTTTTCATCATTAGAACTGTTTTTCTCTTGAGATTTTATTTTATTTAATTGATTTAATACTGCTTTTTTAACGAGTACTTCAAAAGTATCAAGTTGTTGTAAACTCGCCATACCAATATTTACTTTGAGCTCGGATTTCCATTCACCAAGTACTTGCTCTATTTGGGTTATGACTCTTGCCGCCCCCACTGACGATGCGTGTGGCAAGATAATAATGAGTTCATTAGTATTATGCCGAAACAATTGGTCTTGCTCTCTAAGTGTATTTTTGAGCCGCGGAATAATAAAGGGTATATCCTCAATATTGTTATTACTGATATTAATCAGTAGCATACTTAATTGATAGTGCCCTTGTTTGGCATTATCTAACATATTGTCTATACGGTGCTGCTGGCTTTCTTCTTGAGCATTCACATTATTGAGTCGCTGTGGTTTACGGGCCAAAAATAGGACTAATCCAACAGACAGTAACAAAATCATCAAGGCGGTAATGGTTAAATTTTGATTGATGTTGCTGACAGGTTTCTCTGGTGGTGTACTGGCTTCACTTTGTGCTGTTATTCTGGCTTTATACTGCATAAAGTGGGCATTGTTTAACTTGGCCGCAGCTTGTTTAGCGGCACCAAAACGCTGCACCTGAAATTGATAAGCCGATTCAAATTGATTTTGTTCAGCGTAATATTGACTGATTATCTGGTTAAACTCCTCTAAATCCGAAAATTGCTCAAGTTCAGTGGCTTGCTCAATAATTTCATTTAGCAGTGACAAGGCTTGGTTGTCTTTATGTTGTGCAAAATACACTTTGGCTAATGTACGCTTGATGCGCATGACGTAAATAGGCTCTTGGTATTTAGTGAATAGTTCTATGCTTGATAATGCGAGTTTTTCGGCGATGGTGTAATCACCAACATACAAATGAATTATCGCAAGCAAAGCATATTGGTTTGCCAAATCTCTTTCAGAGTCTATATTTGCACTGACACTTTCTGCTTTATTTAAAAAATATAGTACTTTGGCTTTATCATTTAGCGCTATGTTTATAAGCGCTAAATTGAGAGTTACTGTAGATTTTATTTTTCCAAAAAAAGAAATATCTTTATAAGCTGCTTCGGAAAAATGCAGTGCCTCTACATAATCACCCATAGAGAAAAATACATTAGATATTTCTGATTGTATAAATGAAAGCGGCAACAAGTACCAATGCTGAAATTGGTTTTGTGCTTCATCATAAATATCTAAGGCAAAACGCAAGTCTTCAATGGCCGAATTATAATTTTCTAGGCTAGTATTTTGTCTACTTCTGGCATAAAGGCTGTTTACAATCGCTTGTTTTTCAGAATAACGCTTGGCTAATCGTAACGCTTCTTCGGTGAGTTGTTGTTCTTGTAGCGTGTTGCCAAGGCTTTGGTGTGCATCGGCTTGGCACTGTATAAAGTAAGGGCGAGCGGTATCGTATTTAAACTGTCTGGCCTTCATTTCCCCTTGTTTTGCCAAGGTGATTGCCTGATTAAACTCACCAAATTCCAGCAAATTAAAGCAATGAAGTAGTGTTAAGCGCAGAGCATTTATATCGGTTAGTGGTTGTTTAGCGTGTTGTTGCTCGAGTGAATCAATGAGTATTTTGGCGTTTGCAGATCTTTGAGTATTAATATTGCTGATCACATCGAGTTGTTCTCGAGCGCTCAGTTGTTGAGTTTCGGCAATGATATCGGCTGAGAGTAATAAACGTTGCGATGGTTGAGCCAAAACTGCCGTAGTCGCTAAATATAGTGTGAGGCCAAAGATTAAAGCAAAAATGCGACTAAAGTTATATTCAATACTCTTTTTCGACAACATCATCGTCATATATCTACTTAACATGGGGTGATAGCAGTATACGATTATTTATATCCAGATACATAAAAATATAATCGATGCAGCAACTTAGATTGATGTTTATTTGCACTTTGAGAGGTAAGTTCATTAATTGAAAGCGAATCAATATTGGCTGATAATGTCGCTGGTTAACTGTAATGAAGCACTAGTACGCTATCATCTTTTTCACGTTGACCAAATTAGGGTTGACACAGAAGGCTGGTCGCGTTACATATTAGGCATAGACATATTTTGTACGTCAATCATTTAGCATAATTAGTTATTAAAAGTGAATACTAACGTCATGAATACACAATCAGCTTTACTCGGACTCCTTCTCCTCTCACGCACATCCTGCGCGGAGTCCTTTGTGTTACATGTAAAATAATTCATTAAACATACACAAACCCCGCGCTAATTGTCGCGGGGTTTTTTTTTAGCCCTTTTGAAATGAAGCCGTTGTGTACCTCGCAGCTAATTCAAATAAACATGATGGTCGATGGAGAAATTCGATGTCCAATAGAGTCATAATCTTTGATACTACCTTACGTGATGGTGAGCAAGCATTAGCAGCCAGTTTAACCGTTAAAGAAAAGCTACAAATTGCGTTGGCTCTAGAGCGTTTAGGTGTAGATGTAATGGAAGTGGGTTTTCCTGTTTCTTCTCCGGGCGATTTTAAATCGGTGCAGACCATTGCTAAAACCATTAAAAACAGCCGTGTGTGTGCGCTATCTCGTGCACTTGAAAAAGACATCGATGCTGCAGCCCAGGCTTTGTCGGTTGCCGATCAATTTCGAATTCATACCTTTATCTCTACTTCGACCATTCATGTTGAAAGTAAATTGAAGCGCTCTTTTGATGATGTATTAGAGATGGCCGTTAATGCGGTTAAATACGCCAGACGATTTACAGATGACGTTGAGTTTTCATGTGAAGATGCTGGTCGCACACCAATCGATAATTTATGTCGTATGGTTGAGGCGGCGATTAAAGCCGGTGCTCGTACCATTAATATTCCTGATACCGTAGGTTATACAGTGCCAAGCGAGTTTGGTGGCATTATCCAAACCTTATTTAATCGGGTTCCTAATATCGATCAAGCCGTTATCTCGGTTCATTGTCATGATGATTTAGGCTTGTCGGTGGCCAATTCAATTGCTGCAGTTGAAATGGGCGCCCGCCAAGTTGAATGTACTATTAATGGTATTGGTGAACGTGCCGGTAACTGTTCGTTAGAAGAAATCGCCATGATTCTTGCAACTCGCAAAGATTTGTTAGATTTAGACTGTGGTATTAATGCCAAAGAAATTCACCGCACCTCATCGCTAGTGAGTCAATTATGTAATATGCCGATCCAAGCCAATAAAGCGATTGTGGGAACCAATGCATTCTCTCATTCATCGGGCATTCATCAAGACGGTATGCTTAAAGCCAAAAATACTTACGAGATCATGACACCAGAAAGTATTGGCTTAAACCGTAATAATTTGAACATGACTTCACGCTCTGGTCGCCATGTGATTAAACATCGCATGGAAGAAATGGGTTACCAACAAACTGACTATGACATGGACAGTCTTTACGAGCAGTTTTTGACCTTAGCAGATAAAAAAGGCCAAGTGTTCGATTATGATTTAGAAGCATTGGTATTCATGGAGTCGCAAGCGCAAGATGACGATAAGTACCAGCTTCAGCACATGATGGTGCATTCTGATTCGACTGAAGGTGTCGCCACTGCCACGGTACGTATTGCGGTTGATGGCAACGATATTACTGAGGCTGCTACGGGCAATGGTCCTGTTGATGCAGCTTATAATGCCATTGCACGCGCAACAGAGCGTAAAATTAATATCACTAATTACAAGTTAAGCGCGAAAGGCGAAGGTCAAAATGCGCTTGGGCAAGTTGATATTACCGCAAAATATAATGAACAAATGTTCCACGGCGTTGGCTTAGCCACAGACGTCGTCGAAGCATCAGCTCAAGCGTTAGTACATGTGATGAACTTAGTGTACCGCGCAGATAAAGTGGCTGACTTTAAACAACAGATCCATAAAGAAAGGGAGTTAGGCGGCGTATGAGTTATCAAATAGCAGTTTTGTCGGGTGATGGTATTGGTCCTGAAGTGATGGCTGAAGCGCGTAAAGTGCTCAGTGCTGTTGAGACACGTTTTGGGCTGGATATTCAATACACCGAATTTGATGTCGGCGGTATTGCCATTGATAACCATGGCTGTCCTTTACCTGACGCGACTTTAAAAGGCTGCGAAGCCGCGGATGCGATTTTATTCGGCAGTGTCGGTGGCCCTAAGTGGGAAAATTTGCCACCAAACGATCAACCTGAACGCGGCGCATTATTGCCATTGCGCGGACACTTTGAGCTATTTTGTAATTTACGCCCAGCCAAATTACATGACGGCTTAGAGCATATGTCACCGCTTCGTAGTGATATATCAGCCCGTGGTTTTGACGTGTTGTGTGTCCGTGAATTAACTGGTGGTATTTACTTTGGTAAGCCGAAAGGGCGCCAAGGTGAAGGAGATGATGAAGAAGCCTTTGATACCATGCGTTATAGCCGTCGCGAAATTAGTCGTATTGCTCGTATTGCTTTTGAAGCCGCGCGTGGACGTAAAAATAAGGTGACTTCGGTAGACAAGGCCAACGTATTAGCCTGTTCAGTATTATGGCGCCAAGTGGTAGAGGAAGTTGCTAAAGACTTTCCGGATGTCACTTTAGAACACATCTATATTGATAACGCGACTATGCAGCTATTACGTCGTCCTGATGAGTTTGATGTGATGTTATGTTCTAACTTGTTTGGTGATATTTTATCAGACGAAATTGCCATGTTAACTGGCTCTATGGGGTTATTGTCTTCGGCAAGCATGAATAGCTCTGGTTTTGGCTTATTTGAACCTGCCGGTGGCAGTGCGCCAGATATTGCTGGCCAAGGTATTGCTAATCCGGTAGCACAAATTTTATCTGCTGCATTAATGTTACGTCACAGCCTAAAGCAAGAAGAGGCGGCAAGCGCTATTGAACGTGCAGTGACAAAAGCATTGGCAAGTGGTTATCTAACCGGTGAATTATTGGCTGCAGACAAACGCAGCGAAGCTAAGTCGACAGCGCAAATGGGTGACTTTATCACCCAGGCAATAAAGGAAGGTGTGTAATGGCCCAAGTGACAAGTAAAACCTTATATGAAAAAGTGTGGGACTCACACATTGTTGCCAGCCCAGAAGGTGAAGCGCCAGTTGTGTATGTTGATCGTCATTTAGTCCATGAAGTCACATCACCACAAGCATTTAGCGGTTTAAAAGTGGCAGGGCGTAAACTCCGCGCGCCACAAAAAACCTTTGCCACGATGGATCACAACACCTCAACGCGCAGCGCCAGTTTAGATGCGTTAAGCCCAATGGCGCGTACTCAAGTTGAAACACTGGCACAGAATTGTAAAGAGTTTGGCGTGCGCTTGTATGACATTCATCATCCTAATCAAGGCATTGTTCATGTAATGGGGCCAGAGCTGGGGATTACCTTACCCGGTACTGTGATTGTGTGTGGTGATTCTCACACCGCGACCCATGGTGCGTTTGGTGCGTTAGCATTTGGTATTGGCACATCAGAAGTTGAGCATGTGTTGGCAACCCAGACACTACGTCAGTTAAAAGCCAAGAATATGAAAGTTGAAGTGCGTGGCAAAGTAACCGATGGCGTGACGGCTAAAGATATCGTGTTAGCGATTATCGGTAAGCTTGGCATGGATGGTGGTACAGGTTTCGTGGTTGAGTTTTGTGGTGAAGCCATTGAAGCATTAACCATGGAAGGCCGCATGACCTTATGTAATATGGCCATTGAAATGGGCGCTAAAGCTGGCATGGTTGCGCCTGATGAAACCACATTTAACTATCTTAAAGGTCGTGAATTTGCGCCTAAAGATGCAATGTGGGAACAAGCTGTTGCAGCATGGTCTGAGCTTAAATCTGACGCAGATGCTGTGTTTGATGTCGAAGTGGTATTAGATGCCAACGATATTGCGCCGCAGTTAACCTGGGGCACTAACCCTGGTCAAGTCGTTGCGATTGATGGTGTAGTACCTAATCCAGAAACTGAAACCAACAGCACCAATCGCACCAGTATGATTAAAGCCTTAGAGTATATCGGCCTGACGCCTGGCACTAAGATGACTGACATTAGCATCAATAAAGTGTTTATTGGCTCTTGTACTAACTCGCGTATTGAAGATTTACGATCCGCTGCTGTGCACGCTAAAAACCGTAAAGTTGCAGAGGGTGTTGTGGCGATTGTGGTACCTGGTTCTGGCCAAGTGAAGTTACAGGCAGAGGCAGAAGGTTTAGATAAAATCTTTATTGAAGCTGGTTTTGAATGGCGTTTACCAGGTTGCTCGATGTGTTTAGCGATGAATGATGACCGTTTAGAAGCTGGCGATCGTTGTGCATCAACCAGTAACCGTAACTTCGAAGGCCGTCAAGGTCGTGGTAGTCGTACTCATTTGGTGAGCCCTGCTATGGCAGCCGCTGCAGCAGTAGCTGGTCACTTTGTTGATATTCGCAAACCTTACTAAACCGAGAGAGGAGATAAACATGCAAGCATTTACTGCCCATACCGGTTTAGCGGTAGCCATTGATAGCGCTAATGTCGATACCGATCAGATTATTCCTAAGCAATTTTTGTCTAAAGTCACCCGTGACGGTTTTGGTGTGCACTTATTTCATGATTGGCGTTACTTGGATGACGTTGGCGATCAGCCTAATCCTGATTTTGTACTTAATCAGCCACGTTTTAAAGGCGCTTCTATTTTATTAGCACAAGAAAACTTTGGTTGTGGATCGTCGCGCGAGCATGCGCCATGGGCACTAGCTGATTTTGGCTTTAGAGTGATCATCGCGCCGACGTTTGCCGATATTTTTTACGGTAATTCGATTAATAACGGTCTGTTACCCGTTAAATTAACATCGGCACAAGTACAACAATTAATGGATGAAGTGGCAGCCAATGAGGGAGCAAAAATTACCGTTGATTTACAAGCTCTCACAGTTACGTCACCTTCAGGAAGCGTGTTTGATTTCACTATAGTGGAGTCTGCTCGACATAAGTTATTGAATGGTCTTGATGCGATTGGTTTGACGTTGTCATTTGAACAACAAATCAGTGATTATGAAACTCACATACCTGCCTGGTTCGCATAATCGGCTATTTCGGAATGTTTGAGAGTACCGTTTAAATAGCATGAACTATAAATTAACAGCCTCTTGATGATGTCATCAAGAGGTTTTTTTGTTTTTAATTGTAAACGTTTTTATGTCACTATTTTGTAATATAAGTACTGGGTGGACTTATTTTAGATGAATATCGTTAATTATTTAAGCTCACTAGTGTGCCATATAAAGTTATTTAACCTAATGTTTTTAAATGATAAAAAATAACTTTTCCTTATGTGATGTTAAATCAGTTTACAGCTATACCGCTTTTAGTTTCTTTTTTATAGCTGAAAATTAAAAGTTTGATCATGATCACAATTTTAAATTCAATCACTCACTTCTTGTTCCGTCTCTTTACGCAGTTGCAAAGCTTTTTTGGATCAGTACACTGGCGGCTTCATTTAAATCGAGTTTTTGCTCTATAAAAGTCGATTTATGCAGTTTGAAACTAAGACACAGAGAATCATAATGAAAAAAACAGTGTTAACACTGGCGATTAGCGCCATTGTATTTGGGGCAACAACTCAAGTGAACGCGGCAGGTTTTCAACTTGCAGAATATTCAGCAACAGGTTTAGGCCGTGCATTTGCTGGTGAAGCGGCTATTGCAGACAATGCGTCAACTCAAGCGCGTAATCCAGCCATGCTAGCTTATCTAGAAGGCCGCCAAGTATCAGCGGGTGGCATTTATGTTATGCCAAATGTTGATGTGGTTGGTGATGTCGGCATTTCTTCACCGTTATTAGGCTCAGAGCCATTAGTGATTGGTGCTGACGCATATGATGTTGCTGATAATGCATTTGTGCCAAACTTTTATTATTCAAACCAGTTGAATGATCAATGGACTTGGGGTCTAGCGGTTAATTCAAATTATGGTTTAGCAACAGATATTCCGGTAGCGGATGCAGCGGCTATTTTTGGCAGTAAAACCTCAATTACCACTGTCGAGTTTAATCCCAATGTTGCTTTCCGCATTGATGACTCATTCACTGTAGGTGCTGGCTTACGTGTTGTGTACGGTGAAGGTGAAGTTAGTGCAACCGCTCCAGGTTGGATTGATGCGATTAAAGCTAATCCTAATTTACCTGCAAGCATCAATGCACGCTTACCTTCAGGTGGTACAAATTTAAAGTCAATGGAAGGTGATGATGTTGGTTATGGGTGGAAAGCGGGCGCGAGCTGGCAAATTAACTCAGCTAACCGTATCGGTTTGGCTTATCACAGTAGTGTCGATCTTAAATTAGACGGTCATGTATCTGGTGTGGCTTATAACGGTGGTCAAAATATTGAAATCGAAGGCTACTTACCTATTGAGTTACCTGCATTTGCAGAACTTGCTTCTTATCACCAGTTAACCGAAAACTGGGCAATGCATGCCAGTGTTAATTGGACCGAATGGAATGTGTTTGAGCAACTAGTGGCGTATTTCCCTGGTGATGTTAAGCCAGTAGGTGGCTTAGAGTCAGACGTAGTAAAAGAAGAGAACTTTAAAGATAACTGGCGTTATGCGCTTGGTACCACCTATACCCTTAATGACCAGTGGACATTACGTGCAGGTATGGCATTAGATACAACTGCGGTTGATGATCAGCATCGCACCACGACCATTCCAGATTCTGACCGTTTATGGTTCAGTGTGGGTACCGGTTATCAAGTCTCTAAAAATTTGAATGTTGATGTGGGTGTGACTTACATTCGCACTTATGGTGACGCACCCATTACAGAGACTCAGGGCCTACAAGATCTTGCAGCAGTTAGCTTCACTGGTGAAGCCACCGGTGATGTATGGTTAACAGGTGTGCAGTTAAGCTATAAGATGTAATAAGCTCTGCTAGTGTTGATATTTAAGGCCTCGCAGTTGCGAGGCCTTTTTATTTCTGATCTACAGTAAAATGATGAGGTTTTCTGTGAACGGGTGACAATTACTTGCATTAATTTTATATGTCGATGTACGATGTCACATTGGCTTATTAAGCAGATAAATCATATAAAAATAATAATGACAAAATGATATAGGAAATCAGATGGTTGCAAAAAAATACATTGTCGCGTTAGATCAAGGCACTACAAGTTCTCGTGCCATTGTGTTTGATCATCAAGCGAATATTGTCGCCGTGGCACATCGTGAATTTACTCAACATTATCCGCAAGCGGGGTGGGTAGAGCATGATCCGATGGAGATATGGTCTTCACAAAGTTCAGTTTTGGTTGAAGTGCTAACTCGCGCGGGCATTAGCCGTCATGATGTTGCCGCGATAGGGATTACTAATCAACGCGAAACCACGATTGTCTGGAACAAGCACACAGGTAAGCCGGTATGTAATGCAATTGTATGGCAATGTCGCCGCAGCCAGGCAATATGCCAACATCATAAAGCACAAGGTGCTGAAGATATGGTGCGCCAGAAAACTGGGCTGGTACTAGATCCATATTTTTCGGCGTCAAAAGTTGAGTGGATTTTAAACAATGTTGAAGGCGCTCGTGAACAAGCCGAAGCAGGTGATTTATTGTTTGGCACTGTTGATACTTGGTTGGTGTGGAAACTCACACAAGGTGAAGTCCATGTGACCGAACCGACTAATGCATCTCGGACCATGTTATTTAACATTCATGACCAGCAGTGGGACCAAGAGTTGCTTGATCTGTTTAACATCCCTCGGGCAATGTTACCTGACGTGAAACCGTCTTGCGCAATATACGGCTATACCGAATTGGCTGGCAATCATGTTCCAGTGGCGGGCATGGCTGGCGATCAACAATCGGCGTTATTTGGCCAATTGTGCATTGAGCCTGGGATGGCTAAAAATACTTATGGCACAGGGTGTTTTTTGTTAATGAACACGGGTGACAAAGCGGTAGAGTCTACCCATGGGTTATTAACGACCATTGCTATTGGCGCTGATACAAAGGTGAATTATGCCCTAGAAGGCTCGGTATTTATGGGCGGCGCGGTCATTCAGTGGTTGCGTGATGAGTTAGGTCTTATTGCCGATGCTTGTGACACCCAATATTTTGCCGACAAAGTAGATGACACTAATGGCGTTTACTTGGTGCCTGCATTTGTGGGTTTAGGTGCGCCTTATTGGGATGCCGATGCCCGAGGTGCCATTATTGGTTTAACCCGGGGAGCCAATCGGAATCATATTATTCGCGCAGCATTAGAAGCAATTGCATACCAGTCTCGTGATGTGCTTGATGCTATGAGCAAAGACTCTAATGTACCGCTAACACAAATTCGAGTGGATGGTGGTGCGGTAGCGAATGACTTTTTAATGCAATTTCAAGCCGACATTACTGGGGTAACGGTTATTCGTCCGCAAGTAACAGAAACCACTGCGATGGGAGCTGCATTCCTCGCTGGCTTGGCTGTTGGTGTATGGAAGTCGACCGATGAATTAAAAACCATGCTGTCTACCGAGCGGGAGTTTACCTCAACAATGGATATAGAGACTCGTGCAACCTTATATAAGGGCTGGCAGAAAGCTGTATCTCAAGTGAGCCCTAATGGTGAAGTTGGGTAAACGAAGTAAATATTACACTTCAATATCAATAAGCTGACTAGCGGTTTCTCCCCGAGTGGAGAATCGCTTATCCGTTTTCATTCGCCTCATTCGGCTACCTAGATTTTTTTTCTCATTAACCGTTCTAGGTTTGGCGCGTCTTTCTTGACGTGGCGCTTCCTGCCGTTGAATCGGCATTTTATGAGTAATGCTGGGGGGTAATTGTGACTGAGGCGCCTCGTGGCTGTCTGCACTTATCGCACTGGTATGTTTGACTTGTTCAACAATCCTCTTACGCTCACTCACTGCCTGTACAGGTCTAGCTAGCATGGCATAAATGCTGTCGATACTCATGTTGCTCTCCTGTGATGGTGAAATGAAGTTGGATGTTTATCATCATAACTGTTTATCGGCTTAATTTGATTAAAATTTAATCTTATTTAGATTTTGGATCGTTTAATTACCTCTTTCATACTCTTGGTTGACTGGCTCCCTGTTGGTATGGGTGTTATCAATTATGCTCATTTCATTATTTTTATCAGTTATTCAATGATGTACCAAGGGCAATAGAATAACGTTAACGTCGCGATGTTTTCCCATTTACGACCTCTAAAGGCATATTTCCGCGTCAATAGCTTATCTATTGCCTATTAATGCAACGAAGTTAACAGGACACAGCGTTGAGCAGATCGATATCGCTGTAGCGTAATTCCTTAAGTGATAACACTGCTTTTAACTGTTTATTGTTGAGTCATCATCACAGTACATCCCATTAAGGCATTAAGAATAATTAACTGTGATTGCGAGATGAATTGATAAAATGCTTGCCCTCAACATGCAGGGTTAATGTTATACATCGTGATGTTCTGCAATCGATTTTTGGTCGTTAATACTTAGGCATTGATGCTTAGTAATCGATGTTTAGCAGTTGATGTTTAGCAGTAATCTAATGATCAAAAGTTGTTTTAGCAGTGTTATTTAGCAGTGTTATTTAGATAGGCAATTTACCTGAGCAATACGATACAGAAGGTGAATAGAGAGGTGTTTTCGCCTCAATAATACTGATATTGAAGATGCTCGACAGGCATAAGCATAAAATAAAGAGCTTTTTTAAACGTAGAAAATCGACTCAGTCGACTATTTGTTGATTTTTAATGTGCTTAAAATTGAGCTGTTGAGCAATATTACGAGGTAAAGATGGAGCATTCGAACGATTAAATAACATTAATTAAAAAGATCGCGAGTCTATTTTAGCCGATAAAGTGACCGTTATGTCTCTGGTTTAACTCATTTACCCTGATTTTTAGCTGTTTTCCTATGACAGCTCTGTCATTCATCCCGCTTGATATTAATTTGCTGCTAACCCGCTTGGGGTCTGGATTTAATATATCTGTCCATTGCTTGACAACACTTGCATAGAGTCCCTAAACTTAGCATTTGTGGGAAGAAGTGGATCATTGTGGATCAAATGACAACATTAAGGGCTAAATAACGTGTTTCGTGGTGCCAGTGCAATCAACATGGATGCTAAAGGGCGGATCGCTATTCCAGCGAGATACCGTGATGCGTTACGTGTGGAGCATGCCGGTACTGTGATTATGACCGTTGATATTGACGCTGCTTGTTTGTTGATTTATCCGTTACATGAATGGGAGCAGATTGAAGCAAAGCTAAGATTGCTTTCTGATACCGATCCACTTGAGCGTTCCTTTAAACGAAAATTACTAGGTCACGCACAAGATTGTGAACTAGACAGCCACGGACGTATTGTGATTCCGCCGGCATTGCGAAGTTTCGCCAGTTTAGAAAAGAAAACCATGCTGGTGGGCTTACTGAATAAATTTGAATTATGGGAAGAGAGTGCTTGGCAGCAACAAATGGATGATGGCAATGCGCTCATTCAAAGCCAAGATTTAGCCAGCAATGAACGTCTGGCACACTTTTCACTGTAATGACCAAAAAGGTTAGAAGAACCCAATGAGCCAAGAGTTTTCCCATTTATCAGTATTATTGAATGAGACCGTTGATGGTCTCAATATCCAAAGTGATGGCATCTACATTGATGGCACGTTTGGCCGAGGTGGGCATTCGCGTCATGTATTAAGCCATTTAGGCGAAAATGGTCGTTTAATTGCAATTGATCGTGATCCGCAAGCCATTGAAGCTGCAAAACAGTTTGCAGATGATCCACGTTTTCAAATCGTACACGGTGGCTTTGGCCAATTAGCCGAGTATGTAGAGGAGCTTGGATTAACCGGTAAGATCAACGGCGTATTGCTTGATCTTGGCGTGTCATCACCACAGCTAGACGATGCAGAGCGTGGCTTTAGTTTTTTACGTGATGGTCCACTCGATATGCGCATGGACAATAGCCAGGGTCAAACTGCAGCTCAGTGGATAGCGCGTGCTGAAATTGAAGACATGGCATGGGTATTTAAAACCTACGGTGAAGAAAAAAATTCGCGTCACATTGCACGTTGTATCGCTGCCGATCGCGAAAAAACACCTTTTTTGCGTACCAAAGATTTAGCCGATTTAATCGCGCGCATCACTAAAAACAAAGAGCGTAATAAGCATCCTGCAACACGGGTGTTCCAGGCTATTCGTATTTATATTAACAGTGAATTAGAACAAATCGATCAAGCACTTGAAGGCGCATTAGCGGTATTAGCACCTCAAGGACGTCTATCGGTGATCAGTTTTCATTCGTTAGAAGACCGTATGGTTAAGCGTTTCATTCGCCGCCATAGCCAAGCTGAAAGCGTGCCATATGGATTGCCTATCATGGAAGCAGAGCTTAATAAATCGCGCAAATTAAAGGCGGTTAGTAAGGCACTAAAGCCTTCTGATGCAGAATTAGAGCAAAATCCACGTGCGCGTAGCTCAGTATTACGAGTTGCCGAACGTCTGGATTATTAACCACTGAGGGTAATGTGAGCCAATCACCATTAAATTTGCCTCGGATTGTGTTACATGACATTTGGCACCACAAGTGGGTATTGCTGTTGAGTATTTTGGTTGTGATGAATGGCGTAGCCGTCGTTTATACCAGCCATGTAACACGTAAGTTGATTACTCAATGGGATCAACTTCTACAAGAGCAAGATCGCTTAGATATTGAATGGCGAAACCTATTATTAGAAGAACAATCGCAATCAGAGCACAGTCGTGTGACTCGGATGGCAACCAAAGAATTAAATATGTCTCGGCCGCTTCCTAAGGAGGAAGTTATCATTCGAGTCCAGTGAGCATAGGGAATATGGCTAGACAAGCAAAGCAAAAATTAGGTCACGAACTTATTCCATGGCGTTTATACGTTGTGGTGGGGTTCGTTTTGTTATTATTTTGCAGTCTAGTTGCACGTGCGGCCTATATTCAAATTATTGAGCCAGATAAACTGCGTCACGAAAGTGATATGCGCACATTACGCACAACCAGCAATCAAGTTCAGCGAGGCTTAATCACCGATCGTAATGGCGATATGCTCGCGGTTAGTGTTCCTGTGCGGGCTGTGTGGGCTGATCCTAAACATGCTCATGATCAAGATGCATTTAAAGACATGCGACGTTGGCAAGCCCTTGCTGATGTTCTGCAGGAACCTGTCGATGTATTGGTCAGAAAAGTCAAAAACAATCCTAAAAAGCGCTTTGTATATCTTAAACGTCAAGTGACCTCTGCTGTTGCTGACTATATTGAGCAGCTTAAAATTGGTGGTATTTACCTTAAATCAGAATCCCGTCGTTACTATCCTGCTGGTGAAACGGCTGCACAGTTAATTGGTATCACTAATATCGATGATGTGGGCATTGAAGGCATCGAAAATACTTATAATACTTGGTTAACAGGAACACCCTCTAAGCAAAAAGTACGTAAAGCCCGCGATGGCAGTGTGGTTGAACGTTTAGATATCGTGCAAGAAGGCGAAAGCTCTAACGATTTAGTGCTCAGTATCGATCAACGTATTCAGCAGTTGGCATATCGTGAATTGAAACGTGCGACAGAAGTATACCAAGCGACTTCAGGGTCTGTGGTGGTCATCGATGTGACCACTGGCGAAGTGCTAGCGATGGTAAATACGCCTTCATATAATCCCAATGCCCGAGATAATTTACAGCCTCACCGTATGCGTAATCGTGCCTTAACTGACACATTTGAACCCGGGTCTACTATTAAACCTTTTGTTGTTGCAGCGGCTCTAGATTCCGGCACAGTGAAAGTAAATGAATTGATCTCGACATCACCAGGGTGGATGCGGATTGGTGGACGTCAAGTTCGCGATTCGAATAACTATGGTGACATGACGTTAGCCAAAATTTTGGTTAAATCGAGTAACGTGGGCATTAGTAAGCTGTCCTTGTCTATGCCTGTTGAACAATTACTCGGTACATACCAATCCATGGGATTAGGTAATTATTCGGGGATTAATTTAACCGGTGAAAGTGCCGGATTAATTCATAATCGCCATCGTTGGTCTGACTTTGAACGTGCCACCTTGTCTTTTGGTTATGGCTTTACCGCGACACCATTACAAATTGCACGTATGTACGCCACGCTAGGCAGTGGTGGAATACTTTATCCAGTATCGATTTTAAAGCTGAGACAGCCACCTAAAGGCGAGCAAGTTATTTCAAATAAAGTCGCCTATGACGTAATGGAAATGCTCGTTGGGGTGACTGAAACGGGAGGCACAGGAACCAAAGCACATATTGATGGTTACCCCGTTGCAGGTAAATCAGGTACAAGCCGTAAAGCCGTTGCTGGGGGGTATGGCGATGATTATGTCGCTTTATTTGCTGGTGTAGCTCCGGTTCATAAACCACGCTTGGCTATTTCAGTTGTGATTAATGAACCCAAAGGCGACAAATATTACGGTGGCGATGTTGCCGGCCCTGCTTTTGCTAAAATTATGTCAGGTGCTTTGCAAATGCTTAATGTAGAACCAATTTCAGAGCAGGAGGCTGTTCATTTGGCCACTGCGCGAGGAGCGCAGAATAATGTTATTAAATGATTTATTAGCGCCGTGGTTCCATTACTCTGGCCGCGAATCCATTAATGGGTTAACACTAGACAGCCGTGACGTAGAACGTGGCGGTTTATTTGTGGCGTTACCTGGTCATAAAGTCGATGGTCGAGTATTCATTCCTCAAGCGATTAACGCTGGAGCAACGGCGATACTGATCCATACCGATAATCCAGATGAACATGGCATCGTCGATCGTCTTCAATATACTGTGCCATTAGTGTTTTTTTGCCAACTAGGCCGCCAATTGTCGGCCGTTGCTGCTCAGTTTTACTTATCCAATAACCAATCGTTATCTTTGATTGGAATAACCGGTACCAATGGCAAAACTTCTGTAAGCCAAATTATTGCTCAAATTGTCCATTTATTTGGCCATCAAGCCGCTGTGATGGGCACATTAGGTAATGGTTTGTGGGGCCAACTTGTGGATAGTGGCAATACGACTGCTGATGCCATAACGGTTATGCGCCAGCTTAGTGAGTTTGCTGCTAAAGGCGCTGAACTGTGTGCTATGGAAGTGTCTAGCCATGGTTTAGTACAAGGACGAGTAGAAGCGGCACCATTTGATATAGCAGTGTTTACTAATTTAAGCCGCGATCATCTAGATTATCACGGTGATATGGATTCTTACGCTGCGGCTAAAAAACGCTTATTTCAATTTCCTAGTGTAAAACATGGTGTGATTAATATTGATGATGCCGTGGGCGAGAAATGGTTGACCCAACTTGCGAATGAAAAGAATAAATCATTCAGCATTCAAGGTAATTCTGCTGCCGACTTTTACTGTGATGCCATTGAATATCATGATGCAGGTGTCACCGCGACATTGCATTTTGTCGAAATTAATAGTGAAAAGTCAGCAAGTGTGCTGCTTAACTCGCCACTATTAGGTGCATTTAACTTGTCTAACCTCGTGGCAGCAATAGCTGTGCTGTATTTACAGGGCAAGCCAATGGCATCTATTTTGGCGGTGCTGCCGTTGTTGGTTCCTGTTGCGGGTCGTATGGAGCGTTTTTCATCTACTAACAGCGCGACTTTGGTTGTTGACTATGCCCATACTCCAGATGCAATTGAGCAAGCGTTAAAAGCATTAAGATTGCACTGCAAAGGAACTCTGTGGTGTGTATTCGGCTGCGGTGGCGATCGTGACAAAGGCAAACGTCCTTTGATGGCACAAGCCGCTGAGCAATATGCAGATAAAGTGATGATCACAAGTGACAATGCCCGTAGTGAAGATCCACAAACCATTATTGACGATATTTTACAGGGTATTAGTCAGCCTCAAAACGTGCTTACTCAAGTAGACCGTATTGAAGCCATTACCCATGTTGTTGCATTGGCACACGTTGACGATATTGTACTACTTGCTGGCAAGGGGCATGAAACCTATCAAGAAGTGGCAGGACAACGTATTGATTATGATGAACGCGCCTTAGCATTCAAGTTGTCTCAGGAGGCATCATGATTAGTGTCACTATGTCGGTATTAGCCCAGCATCTTAATGGCACCCTACACGGCCAAGACGGCGTGATTACGAGTGTCAGTACTGACAGTCGCAACATTCCAGCTCAATGTTTATTTATCGCGTTAAAAGGCGAGCGTTTTGATGGGCATGACTTTGTTGATACTGCGATTAAAAATGGTGCTGTAGCACTGTTGGTCGATCATCTATTAGTCGACCATCCTTTTGCCGCCGATATTGCGCAAATTGTAGTGGCCGATACCCAAAAGGCTATGGGCAAGATGGGAGCGTTTGTGCGCCAAACCGTGGCGCCTATTTGCGTCGCGTTAACGGGGTCAAACGGCAAAACCAGCGTTAAAGAAATGCTGGCCACTATTTTATCTCAACATCACCAAGTGTTATTTACCGCCGGCAATTTTAACAACGAAATTGGTGTGCCGTTAACTTTGCTACGGTTAAGTAAAGGTGATGAATATGGGGTATTTGAACTTGGCGCAAACCATCGTGGTGAGATCAATTACACCTCGTCGTTAGTGCTGCCTCAAGTCGCGTTAGTGAATAATGTCGGCAATGCTCATCTTGAAGGATTTGGTTCGCTGGAAGGTGTTGCTCAGGCTAAATCTGAAATTTTTAATCATCTTGCTCAAGATGGCACGGCGATTATTAATGCTGACGACAAGTTTGCAGACTTTATGCTGCAACAGTCGCAAGGGCACAAACACCTGCGTTTTAGCCGTGAAATGAATGTCGATGCCGATGTTACCGCAACAGACATAGTGGCAGATGCCAATGGTTGTTATCGGTTTACATTAACCTTTGATGGACAGCAAGAAGTGGTGCAATTGCCATTAGCGGGTCTGCATCAAGTGAGTAATGCTCTGGCTGCAGCATCTATGTGTATTGCTTTAGATATATCGCTTTACGACATCGCACAAGGCTTTGCTTTGCTTAAACCGGTAAAGGGTCGTATGCAACCCCATGAGCTTGGTCGAGTGTTATTAATTGATGATAGCTATAACGCTAATCCAACGTCAGTAAGTGCGGCGATTAATTGGTTGCAACAACGTGATGGATATCGTTGTTTAGTGCTGGGAGATTTAGGCGAATTAGGCGACAATGCTGCCCCTTTGCACGCCAGCATTGGATTACAGGTTAAAAATGCAGCCATAGAGTCGCTATTTTGTTGCGGCCAGTTGTCGGCAAATACCAGTGAAGCATTTGGCAGTGAACACTTTTGTGCTCAAGAGCCATTAATCGTGGCATTGCAAAAACAGTTAATAAGTACCACAGGTAATATCACCGTTTTAGTTAAAGGTTCCCGCAGCGCCGCTATGGAGCGAGTTGTGGACAGTTTATTAGATGCCTTTGGGCGTGGGGAGTTAGTGTAGATGCTGGTTTATCTAGCCGAGTATTTAACCCAATTTTATAGCGGGTTTAACGTTTTTTCATATGTAACGTTCCGGGCTATTTTAGGCTTGTTAACTGCATTGGTGTTTAGTTTGTGGTGGGGGCCGATTTTAATTAAGCACCTGCAAACGCTGCAAATTGGTCAAGTCGTTCGTGATGACGGTCCAGAATCACATTTCAGTAAGCGTGGAACACCGACAATGGGCGGAATTCTTATCCTTGCGGGCATTTTTATCAGTGTGCTGCTGTGGGGCGACTTATCTAATCGTTATGTATTAGTCACTTTATTTGTACTAGCCAGTTTTGGTGTCATTGGTTTTATTGATGATTACCGTAAAGTGGTTAAGAAAGATTCTAAAGGCCTAATTGCACGTTGGAAATACGCACTGCAGTCAATTGCCGCTTTAGTGGTTGCAGTGTATTTGTATAGCTCATCAACCATGGTTGGCGAAACACAATTAGTTGTGCCGTTTTTTAAAGATATTATGCCGCAACTGGGCTTTATGTTTATTTTATTAGCTTACTTCACCATTGTGGGTGCCAGTAACGCAGTGAACTTAACCGACGGCTTAGATGGTTTGGCGATTATGCCAACCGTAATGGTTGCGGCTGCGTTTGCATTAATCGCTTACTTATCTGGTCATGCACAATTTGCCAGTTATTTGCACCTACCTCATTTACCGTTAGCCGGTGAATTGGTGATTGTGTGTACGGCTATGGTCGGTGCAGGTTTAGGTTTTTTATGGTTCAACACCTACCCAGCACAAGTGTTTATGGGCGATGTAGGCTCATTAGCGTTGGGTGCTGCATTAGGTGTGATTGCTATTTTGGTTCGCCAAGAGATTTTATTAGTGATCATGGGTGGCGTGTTTGTGATGGAAACGGTATCGGTGATATTGCAGGTGGGTTCGTATAAGTTACGTGGTCAACGAATTTTCCGTATGGCACCTATTCATCATCACTATGAGTTAAAAGGGTGGCCAGAGCCGCGTGTAATCGTGCGTTTTTGGATTATCTCGTTGTTTTTAGTGTTACTGGGTCTCGCGACTCTAAAATTACGCTAAGTAATTAATCAAGGTCAGTATTATGCAAACTCAATATACGCACATTGTTTTAGGCTTAGGGGCAACAGGGCTCTCGGTCGTGCGTTTTTTAGTGTCTAAAGGCATTAAACCTTTAGTGATGGACAGTCGTCGTCATCCGCCGGGTGCAGATACGTTGGCACAAGAGTTTGCCGATATTGAATTATTGGCTGGCGGGTTTGATTGTCGTTATTTAGTTCAGTCTAGCCAAATTATCATCAGCCCTGGTGTGCCAATCGATACGCCTGAAGTGCGTGCAGCATTGGACATGGGAATTGAAGTGATTGGTGATGTCGAGTTATTTGCTCGAGAAATAGCAGACAAAAAACCTTGCGTTGTCGGTATCACTGGATCAAATGGTAAATCTACGGTGACGACATTAGTGTACGAAATGCTGTTAGCTGCCGGAAAATCGGTGGCGATTGGCGGTAATATTGGTACACCAGCGCTGGATTTATTACCTCAGAATGCAGACTTTTACGTACTTGAACTATCGAGTTTTCAACTTGAAACAACTCATTCATTAAATTGTATTGCGGCAACGTGTCTCAATGTTAGCGAAGATCATATGGATCGCTATAGTGACTTAAATACTTACCGCGAAGCAAAATTACGCTTATACCCACAAAGTCGCTTTGTGATGTACAACCGTGATGACGAGTTAACTTATCCGTTAGAGCCAATGAATCAAAATAATTTTGGTTTGGATGTGCCAGAAGGCGATGCATGGGGATTAAGTGATGGCAAGATTTTCCATGGTGACAGTGAAATTATTAATTTAATTGATGTGACCTTAATTGGTAGCCATAACCATGCAAACTTATTAGCTGCAATGGCATTAGCCGATGCTTGTGGTGTCGGTAAAGAGGCCATGATAGAAGTGGCTAAAACCTTTGTTGGTTTAAGCCATCGTTGCGAACTGATTGCCGTTAAGCAAGGTGTGTCGTATATCAATGACTCTAAAGCGACCAATGTTGGCGCGACAGTTGCCGCGCTAGAGGGACTTAATTCACACTTAGGTGATTTGTATTTGATCGCCGGTGGAGACGGTAAAGGCAGTGATTTTAGTCCGCTTATAGAACCGTTGAGCAATATTACCCAGCTTATTACCTTGGGGCGAGATGGACGCAAAATTGCCAAATTAAAACCAGGCACTATTGAAGTGACAACGATGGCAGAGGCCGTCGCCAAAGCCGCTGAATTAACATCGTCTGGTGACATAGTATTATTGTCGCCAGCATGTGCAAGTTTAGATATGTATAAGAACTTTATGGCTCGCGGTGATGATTTTAGACAGTGTGTGGAGTCGTTAGCCGATGGCGAATAACGAGCAGCAACTTAGCTTGTTTAAACGGGGCCTTAATTGGACTTTGCCCTCGTTATTATCAGATGACCATACACCGGGTATGCCGTTATACGACCGTAGCTTTCTAGTCGCGATTGTCGGCTTAATGTGTTTTGGCTTTGTTATGGTGATGTCTGCTTCAATGCCTGAAGCGACCAAACTGACTGGCGACCCGTTTTATTTTATGTATCGCCATGTGCTTTACCTTGTTGGCTGCGTAGTGATTGCTTTCGTGGTACTGAAGTTTGAAGTCAGCTATTGGGAAAAAAACAGCGGCATGCTGATGCTAGCGGTGTTGGTATTATTGATAGCAGTACTGTTTATCGGTACTTCGGTTAACGGTGCTCGTCGTTGGTTGTCTATCGGTCCTATTAGGATCCAAGTCGCCGAAATGGCCAAGTTTATATTTATTGTATACATGGCAGGTTACCTAGTACGTCGTCATGGTGAATTACGCGAAAACCGTAAAGGCTTCTATAAACCGATTGGGGTTTACGGTTTGTTCGCAGTATTGATTTTGTTACAGCCTGACCTAGGCACCGTGGTGGTGTTGTTTGTGTGTACGGTAAGCTTGTTGTTTCTGGCTGGCGCGCGCATTACAGACTTTATGGTGTTGATATTACTTGGCGTAGCGACCTTCGTATTACTGGTGCTATTCGAACCCTACCGTATGCGACGTGTGACCTCGTTTATGGATCCGTGGGAAGACCCATTTGGCAGTGGTTATCAGTTGACGCAGTCCTTAATGGCTTATGGCCGAGGCGATTGGTTTGGTCAGGGTTTAGGTAACAGTATTCAGAAGCTGGCTTATTTACCTGAGGCACACACTGATTTTATCTTTGCTGTTATCGGTGAGGAGCTGGGGTTTACCGGTATTATGGTGGTGTTATGCACATTATTTTTTATTGCTATACGTGCGATTAGATTGGGTAATTTATGTTTAAAAATGCAGCGCCCTTTTGAAAGTTATGTCGCCTATGGTGTTGGTATTTGGATTTGTTTTCAGACCGTAGTTAACGTAGGGGCCAGTATTGGTATGTTACCAACCAAAGGGTTAACCCTACCGTTTATTAGCTATGGTGGCAGTAGTTTGTGGATTATGACTGCTGCGGTGATGTTGCTTGTTAGGATAGATCATGAACGTCGAGTTAGTTTGGTGCAAGCCGTACAAGGGAGAACTAGTTAATGAACAGTAATATTAGTCGTTCTCCTAAGATATTAATTATGGCTGGCGGCACTGGTGGCCATGTTTTTCCTGCACTTGCAGTGGCGAAATATTTAGCTGAAAAAGGTTGGCAAATACGTTGGTTAGGTACTGCCGACCGAATGGAAGCGCGTTTAGTGCCTCAACACGGATTTGATATTGAATTTATCGATATTAAAGGTGTGCGTGGTAATGGGCTTATACGTAAGTTAGCGGCGCCATTTAAAATTATCCGTTCAATTATTCAAGCTAAAGCGGTAATTGATGATTTTCAACCCGATGTGATTTTAGGCATGGGCGGTTTTGCCAGCGGCCCAGGCGGAGTGGCCGGAAAATTGTCAGGTATTCCTGTCGTGTTACATGAGCAAAATGCGATTCCAGGATTAACCAATAAGTTGTTATCTAAGATTGCCAAAAAAGTGTTGTGTGCATTCCCCAATACCTTTACCAGTAGCGTCACTAATGTTGAGGTTGTGGGTAATCCCATCCGCCAAGAGCTGATTGAGTTAGGCGCACAAATTAAAACACCGCAAGCCGATGCGTTAAGAGTATTGGTGGTAGGTGGTAGTTTAGGTGCCAAAGTATTGAATGATGTCATGCCTGCTGTGGTGGCTCATCTGAGTAAATATCATTCTCTGACAGTTTGGCACCAAGTGGGCAAAAATAACCAAACAACAGTAAAGTCGAGTTATCAACAACTTGGCCAATCAGACAGTGTCAATGTTGCAGAATTTATTGATGATATGGAAGCCGCTTATCGTTGGGCCGATGTAGTGGTTTGCCGCTCGGGTGCCCTTACAGTGTCCGAACTGGCAGCCGTGGGTTTACCGAGTATTTTAGTGCCGTATCCTCATGCAGTGGATGATCATCAAACAGTGAATGCATCAGTACTTGTTGATGCTGGCGCAGGATTTTTATTACCACAAACCATTTTAAATGCAGATAACCTTGCTGAGAAATTGCAGTTATTTGCTGAAAATAGACAAGAACTAGCCCAAATGGGTCATAAGGCAAGAGGCGTAGCGGTATTAGATGCGACTCAACGAGTAGCAGATATTTGTGCCTCATTTGCGAGAAAGGGTTGAAATGACTAAGACAGAAAGATACGCACAGCTTCGTAGCATGATCCCTGAAATGAGACGGATTAAGCGCATTCATTTTGTTGGCATCGGTGGTGCCGGCATGGGTGGTATTGCGGAAGTGCTTGTGAACGAAGGTTATCAAATAAGCGGCTCAGATATCGCTATCAATAGCGTAACTGAGCGTTTGGCGAGTCTTGGCGCAAAAATCATTATTGGCCATCAGGCCCAAAGCGTTGAACAGGTTGATGTTGTTGTCGTTTCGACTGCCATTAACCCGCAAAATCCTGAGATTATTGCCGCTAAAGAATTACGTATTCCGATTGTACGCCGTGCAGAGATGCTGGCTGAGTTAATGCGCTATCGTCATGGTGTTGCGATTGCCGGCACTCATGGTAAAACCACCACGACGAGCTTAATTGCCAGTGTCTATGGTCAAGCTGGCCGTGATCCAACATTTGTGATTGGTGGTTTACTTAATAGCGCAGGTACCAATGCACGCCTAGGCACCAGTCGTTACCTTATTGCTGAAGCAGATGAAAGCGATGCAAGCTTTTTGCATTTGCAGCCAATGGTCAGTGTGATCACCAATATCGAAGCCGATCACATGGATACATATGGTGGCGACTTTGAGAAACTGAAAACCACTTTTATCGATTTTTTACATAATCTGCCGTTTTATGGCGTCGCAGTAATGTGTATTGATGATGAAGTGATCCGCGAAATTATGCCACGTATTGGCCGCCAAGTTGTGACCTATGGTTTCAGTGAAGAGGCTGATGTCCAGGCGATTAATTTTGCACAAAATGGTCACCAGTCAAGTTTTACGGTTAAGCGTCATGGCAAAGATAATGTTGATATTGTACTTAATTTGCCAGGTGAACATAACGTTCTTAACGCTTTAGCCGCGATTGCTGTCGCCAGTGAAGATGACATCGATGATAGTGCGATTGTACAAGCACTTGCAGAGTTTGAAGGTATAGGTCGTCGTTTTCAGCATTTAGGTGAATTTGAAACACCTAATGGCAGTGTCATGCTCGTGGACGACTACGGCCATCATCCAAGTGAAGTATTAGCAACGATTAAAGCAGCGCGAGCAGGTTGGCCAGACAAGCGTTTAGTGATGGCATATCAACCGCATCGTTACAGCCGTACGCGCGACTTATATGAAGACTTTGTCGATGTATTGTCGCAGGTAGATTGTTTATTATTATTAGATGTTTATGCAGCGGGTGAAGCTCCTATCCCGGGTGCCGATGGGCGCGCTTTATGCCGTTCAATTAGATTACGAGGTCAAATAGACCCTATTTTTGTCGCCAGTCCAGATCAACTAGCGGCAGTTTTACCTGATGTGTTGCAACATGGGGATTTATTTATGACCCAGGGTGCGGGTAATATTGGTGCTTTATCGAAAGAATTAGCTCAGAATAATTTGGGTTGTAAAGTGCTTGTAGAAGAGCAATAAAGTGATTGATTTTTCACCAATTATTGTGTGTGAAAATCGAGCTTTAAACCTTATGAATTGGTCTATATAATGACCGATCTTTTGGAGTTAACTCCGGAACAACGTCAGAGGCGGATTTAAGGTGTCGTGGAGCGATAAAGGGCGGCAACTAAAACATAAATTAGCTCGTGTTAATTGGTATTTTTGCACTGGTGTAGTGTTTTTATGCAGTGTGCTTGGCACCGTTGTTTGGGGTTGTGTGCAACTACACGAGTTGTTAAACGATGCTGATGCATTGCCTATTGAAGCGGTTGCTATTAAAGGTGAGCGAATTTATACCACCGATGACGAAATTAAAAATGCATTACAGTCATTAATGCAAAGTAGTTTTTTTAGCGCAGATGTGGTGGATGTACAAAAAGCATTAGAAGCATTGCCGTGGGTTTATCATGCATCAGTAAGACGAGAATGGCCGGCAAAGTTTAAGGTTACCTTACAAGAACAACAAGCTGTAGCGCATTGGAACGAAGTGTCTTGGCTTAATATTAACGGTGAGGTTTTTGATGCGTTTGCGCATTCAGAACATGATGCCTTACCCAAGTTATCTGGCCCAGAAGGGACAGAAATAGAAGTATTGACCAGCTACCAGCAGTTAGATGATTTATTGACAATAAACGAGTTTAAGTTGGTCAGTTTACGCTTAAGTCCTCGCCATGCGTGGCATGCTGTACTGGCTAACGGAATTGAAATAGAGCTTGGGCGAGAAGATAAAATGTCACGGATACAACGCTTTATTAATGTGTATCCAACTTTGAAGCAAAGTGAGAAACCAATTGCGACCGTTGATTTACGTTACGATACCGGGTTCGCCGTAGGTTGGGATGATTCAAAAAAGAGAGTCGACAATAAATGACCAAAAATCAGGAAAGAAACCTCATCGTGGGGTTAGATATAGGGACATCCAAGGTCGCAGTGATCATTGGTGAAGTATTACCTGATGGTGAGATTAGTGTCATTGGTTTAGGTAATCATCCTTCTCGCGGCATGGATAAAGGCGGCGTGAATGATCTCGACTCTATAGTGCGCAGTGTGCAACGGGCGTTAGATCAAGCCGAGTTAATGGCTGATTGCCAGGTTTCATCGGTGTACTTAAGTATTTCGGGTAAACATATTGCCTGCCAAAATGAAAATGGCATGGTGTCGATTAACGACGAAGAAGTCACCCAAGAAGACGTCGATAATGTAATCCATACCGCACGCTCGGTTAAGATCCCGACAGAACGTCGTATTTTGCATGTATTGCCGCAAGAGTATTCAATTGACGTTCAAGACGGCATTAAGAGCCCAATTGGTATGTCGGGCATGCGTATGGAAGCCAAAGCTCATATTGTTACTTGTGCTAATGATATGGCCAAAAACATTACTAAGAGTGTCGAGCGTTGCGGTTTAAAAGTAGATGATTTGGTATTTTCGGGCATCGCTTCTGCAGACTCTGTGCTCACAAATGATGAGAAAGATTTAGGCGTGTGTATTGTTGATATTGGTGGTGGCACAACCGATATTGCTGTATATACCAACGGCGCATTACGTCATTGTGCAGTTATTCCGGTAGCGGGTAACCAAGTCACAAGTGACATCGCCAAGATATTCAGAACACCGTTAACGCATGCTGAACAAATAAAAGTGCAGTTTGCCAGTGCCAGAAGTTCTACGGTAAGCCGTGAAGACAGTATTGAAGTACCGTCAGTGGGTGGTCGTCCTTCACGTAGCATGTCACGCCATACTCTGGCAGAAGTGGTAGAGCCAAGATATCAAGAATTGTTTGAGCTTGTTCTCAAGCAGTTACAAGATAGCGGTCTAGAAGATCAAATTGCAGCAGGGATTGTGCTTACTGGAGGAACGTCCTCGATATCGGGTGCCGTTGATATTGCTGAAGCAACCTTTGGTATGCCAGTTCGTGTCGCATCACCGCTACCAGTAAAAGGGTTATACGAATATGTTGATCAACCTATTTATTCAACAGGAATAGGGTTGCTTCATTATGGCGCAAGACGAGTCATCGAACGACAGTTCGAACGACCTGAGCGCCAAGGGGTTACCAGCTTTTTGAATCGGGTCAAAAGTTGGTTTAAGGGTGAATTTTAATAACGCAGACAAATGGAGATCAGACAATGTTTGAGATCATGGACACACATTCAGACGAAGCGGTGATTAAAGTCATCGGCGTCGGTGGCGGCGGCGGAAACGCGGTCGAACATATGGTAAAACACAGCATCGAAGGTGTTGAATTTATCGTTACCAATACAGATGCACAAGCACTACGTAAATCAAGTGCTGGTTCAACTATTCAGCTTGGTCGTGACGTGACTAAAGGTCTCGGTGCGGGCGCAAACCCAGATGTGGGCCGTCAAGCCGCTGAAGAAGATCGCGAGAATATTCGTGCAGCAATTAAAGGATCTGACATGATCTTTATCGCTGCCGGCATGGGTGGTGGTACCGGTACTGGTGCTGCTCCTGTTGTGGCAGAAATTGCCCGTGAAGAAGGTATTCTAACCGTTGCAGTTGTGACCAAGCCTTTTCCTTTTGAAGGTAAAAAGCGCATGGCCTATGCAGAACTTGGTATTGCCGAGTTAGCTAAACATGTGGATTCGTTAATTACGATCCCCAATGAAAAGCTATTAAAAGTATTGGGTCGTGGTACTTCATTGCTTGATGCTTTTGCTGCAGCTAACAATGTATTACTTGGTGCTGTTCAAGGTATTGCTGAGCTAATTACTCGTCCTGGTCTAATCAACGTCGATTTCGCCGACGTGAAAACCGTTATGTCCGAAATGGGTAATGCCATGATGGGTACCGGTGTTGCTCGTGGTGATGATCGCGCTGAAGAAGCTGCAGAAGCTGCGGTGGCTAGCCCATTACTTGAAGATATCGACTTAGCCGGTGCTCGCGGTGTGTTAGTTAACATCACAGCAGGTATGGATATCACTATCGAAGAGCTTGAAACTGTGGGTAACCACGTTAAAGCTTATGCATCAGACAATGCCACTGTTGTAGTTGGTGCTGTCATTGATCCAGAAATGAGTGATGAGTTACGTGTAACTGTTGTTGCTACAGGTATCGGTGCAGAGAAAAAGCCAGACATTCAATTAGTGTCTAAGCCTGTTGCTCGTCCAGAACCTGTTGTAATAGAGCCGCGTCCAGAACCTGTTGATGAAGTGATGACACAACAAAGTTACGCTGCGCCAAAAGGTAATGCTGTTCCGCAGCCTCAACCTGTACAGCGTACTGATGCTGACTATCTTGATATTCCAGCATTTTTGCGTAAGCAAGCTGATTAATACACGGATAAAACGTTATGTTTTTGCGTGATTAATGAGCGAAGTGTGCGAAAAAGGTTATTTTGCAAGCAGGTTTATACATTTACTCTGTGTTTGGCGTTTTTTTTGTGAAAAGCTAAATTTATGGTAGCATGTTGTACCAGTTATGCATGATAGCCTAAGGCTATTTTTGCAACTATTTGTTTAATATTGATATTTATGGGCGACTGAATGATTTTTCAAAGAACTGTTCAAAAAATGGTGAAGAGCACTGGGGTCGGATTACATTCCGGCAACAAAGTGACTCTATGCATTATGCCCGCACCAGTGAATACAGGGATTGTACTAAAACGTACCGATCTTAGCCCTGCTGTGTCTATCCCAGCCAAAGCTGATATGGTTCGTGAAACAACAATGTGTACCGCCCTTGTAAACGATGCTGGGATTAGAATATCAACCATTGAGCATTTGTTTGCGGCACTTGCCGGCTTAGGCATCGATAATGCAATTATCGAAGTCGATGCACCAGAAATCCCGATTATGGATGGCAGTGCAAGCCCATTTGTGTTCTTACTGCAAAGTGCAGGAATTAAAGAACAAGCTGCAGCTAAAAAATACCTAAAAATCATCAAACCTGTGCGTGTTGAAGATGGCGATAAATGGGCTGAGTTAAAACCTTTTAAAGGCTTTAGAGTTGATTTTAGAATTGACTTTGATCATCCAGAAATTGCTCGTAGTCAACAACACATGGTGATGGACTTTTCGACATCAGCGTTTGTGAAAGACATTAGTCGTGCCAGAACATTTGGTTTTATGCGAGATATTGAATACCTACGTGCGAATAATCTAGCACTAGGTGGCAGCATGGAAAATGCCGTTGTACTTGACGAATATCGTGTATTAAACCCTGATGGTCTGCGTTATGAAGACGAATTCGTTAAGCATAAAATCCTCGATGCATTTGGTGACTTATATGTTGCTGGTCATGCCATCGTCGGCGAATTTTCAGCTTATAAAACTGGTCATGCGTTAAACAACCAACTTGTGCGTGCATTACTTGCTCAGCAAGATGCGTGGGAGTTGGTAAGCTTTGATAAAGAGGCTGATGTGCCTGTCAGCTTCATGGTTCCAGGTGCGTTAGCGCACGTTTAATCAGTTAAGATTGCCTATTACGGCTGGCTAATGCAGCCAGCCGTTTTAGTTTTTCACCTAAAGAACCATCAACATGTGCAGCTAATGCTTCAATATGTTGTGCTGCAGTGGTGCTGATCACATTTTGATTAGGTTGAGATTGTGGTTTTGCTAAGGCAAGCCCAGGATTGACTTTCACCTCTATAGCGGTAAGCATCGGAAGTGTGTCAGTTTGAAGTTGTTTTAATAGCTTCTGCTTTTGAAAGTTTATTCTTGCAGCCCATGCTGCAGATGTCGTTTCAATAACAAGAACACCCTGGCGGATATTAGCAACTTTTAGCTGCTCTGCCACAGGACCATTTAACGTCTGTTTGACATAACGATTCAGATTATTAAGTAGTTCTGCTTTCTCGGCCAGTTCAGGCAGTCTCCCAGACAAATGAACTAAATTGCTGAGATCTTGAGGGGGCTTTTTCATATGATAATAAGATGGCTGAATTAGGCTATGAGTGTAACAGTTTTTATCCAAGGTCGAAATGGTGTAACGCGCTGGCAACCTAGTAAGCGTTGGTTACTCCTACCTATTATTCTGATGGCCACTGGCACAGGAATATATCAATATAGCACTGAGCGTTTTGCTAACCAACAAGCGAAAGTTGATGAAAATAAACAGCTTCGCCAACAGCAAAAGCAACAAGTGGTAGAACTCAAAACTGCAACAGAAACCCAGCTGGCAACCTTGGTTGCTCACGTGGCAAAAATGCAGGCCAAAATCACCCGACTTGAAGCCCTAGGGCAGCAAGTAGCGCAAAATAACCTCCTTGATGACCAATTTGATTTCTCTACAGAAGTCGGTATCGGCGGGTTAAGCGAAATCGGCAATGGTGTCGAATTAAGCCAACTTATCGATGAAATGAATAAGTTGGCATCTAGAATTGATAATAATAACGTTCAGCTATCACTACTTGAAACAGTAGCATCTAATCTCCATATAGATGAAGAGCGTTATATATCAGGGCGGCCAATCGATAAAGGTTGGTTATCTTCGCCCTATGGTTTACGAAATGACCCTTTTAGTGGCCGACGAACAATGCATAAAGGTATTGATTTTGCCGGCAAAGAAGGGGCAGATGTTACAACTACTGCTGCAGGCGTTGTAACATGGTCAGGAAGCATGCTTGGATATGGTGAGTTAGTCGAAATAGATCATGGTAATGGTCTTCGCACTCGCTATGGACATAATAAATCTCTGTCAGTAAACGTAGGTGACGTCGTTGCCAAAGGCGATAAAATTGCCAGTATGGGAAGCACAGGCCGTTCAACTGGCCCCCATGTGCATTACGAAGTGCTGCGTGGTAAACAACAAATAGATCCACAGAAATACGTTTACCGCAAAGCAAGTTAATAATATTAACGGTTAATGCGCTCAAATGAGCCAAACCTACAACAGATAAGTGATTAAGATGTTAGGCAAACTACTGACAAAAGTATTCGGAAGTCGCAACGACCGCACCCTGAAAAATCTTGGAAAAATTGTTATTCAAATTAATGCATTAGAAGCTGATTACGAAAAGCTTTCTGATGAAGAACTCAAAGCAAAAACGACAGAGTTCCGCACACGTTTAGAAAATGGCGAAACCTTAGATAACATCATGGCAGAAGCATTTGCTGTTGTACGTGAAGCATCAAAGCGTGTGTTCGACATGCGTCCGTTTGATGTTCAATTACTCGGCGGCATGGTTTTAGACAGCAATCGTATTGCTGAAATGCGAACCGGTGAAGGTAAAACTCTAACGGCAACTTTGCCAGCTTACCTTAACGGCATAACGGGCAAAGGTGTTCACATCATTACTGTGAACGATTACTTAGCTACACGTGATGCTGAGAATAACCGTCCATTATTTGAGTTTTTAGGTTTAAGTGTCGGAATTAACATTGCTGGCTTAGGTTCATTCGAAAAGAAAGAAGCCTACAACGCAGATATTACCTACGGTACTAATAATGAATTTGGTTTTGACTACCTTCGCGACAACATGGCGTTTTCTCCACAAGAGCGCGTTCAGCGACCATTGCACTATGCCCTTATTGATGAAGTCGATTCAATTCTAATTGATGAAGCCCGTACACCATTGATTATTTCTGGTGCGGCAGAAGACAGCTCTGAATTATACGCCAAAATTAATTTATTGATCCCAAGTCTCATCGCTCAAGACAAAGAAGACACCGAAGACTATGTTGGTGAAGGTGACTATAGTATTGACGAAAAGGGTAAACAGGTTCATTTAACTGAACGTGGTCAAGAAAAAGTTGAACAGCTATTAATTGAAAAAGGCATGTTAGCCGAAGGTGACTCGCTCTATTCTGCGACGAACATTTCGTTATTGCATCATGTTCATGCGGCACTTCGCGCCCATACCTTGTTTGAAAAAGATATCGACTATATTGTACAAGACGATGAAGTGATTATTGTCGACGAACATACAGGCCGTACTATGCCTGGACGTCGATGGTCAGAAGGCTTGCATCAAGCTGTCGAAGCCAAAGAAGGCGCTAAAATCCAGAATGAAAACCAAACTCTGGCTTCTATCACTTTCCAAAATTATTTCAGACAGTATGAAAAGCTTGCCGGTATGACAGGTACAGCAGATACCGAAGCATTCGAATTCCAACATATCTATGGTTTAGATACCGTTGTTGTTCCTACAAATCGCCCAATGGTTCGTAAAGATATGGCCGACTTGGTCTATCTTACCGCGCCAGAAAAATATGCAGCGATTATTAAAGATATCGAAGGTTGTCGTGAACGTGGCCAACCGGTATTAGTGGGTACTGTCTCTATTGAACAATCAGAACTACTTAACTCATTATTGAAAAAAGCTAACATTCCGCATAGCGTGCTCAATGCTAAGTTCCATGAAAAAGAAGCAGAGATTGTTGCTCAAGCCGGTAGTTTAGGTGCTGTGACTATTGCAACTAACATGGCTGGCCGTGGTACAGATATCGTATTAGGCGGTAACTGGAACATGGAAATTGAAGCGCTAGATAATCCAACGGCAGAACAGAAAGCTAAGATTAAAGCTGACTGGAAAATACGTCATGATGAAGTGCTTGCTGCAGGTGGTTTGCACATCCTAGGTACAGAACGTCACGAATCTCGTCGTATCGATAATCAGTTACGCGGTCGTGCTGGTCGTCAAGGTGATGCGGGTTCTTCACGTTTTTACTTGTCGATGGAAGATAGCTTAATGCGTATCTTCGCTTCAGATCGAGTATCTGGCATGATGAAAAAGCTCGGTATGGAAGAGGGTGAGGCTATTGAGCATCCTTGGGTATCACGTGCTATTGAAAACGCCCAACGTAAAGTTGAAGCTCGTAACTTTGATATCCGTAAGCAATTGCTCGAATATGATGATGTCGCTAACGATCAACGTCAAGTTGTCTATGCACAGCGTAACGAGCTAATGGATGCTGAAAGTATTCAAGACACTATCCAGAATATCGAACAAGATGTGATAAGTGGAATTGTCGATCAATATATTCCACCGCAATCACTTGAAGAACTTTGGGATGTACCGGGGCTTGAACAACGCCTTGGTAATGAATTTGGCCTAAAGCTAACAATTCAAGAATGGTTAGATCAAGATGATAATCTGCATGAAGAAACGTTACGCGAACGGATTCTAACGTCATGGAGTGAATTATATAAAGCTAAAGAAGAGATGGTCGGTGCACAAGTATTACGTCAATTTGAAAAAGCGGTAATGCTGCAAACACTAGATGGACTCTGGAAAGAGCACTTAGCTGCCATGGATCACTTACGCCAAGGTATTCATTTACGCGGTTATGCACAGAAAAATCCAAAGCAAGAATATAAGCGTGAATCGTTTGAATTATTCCAACAATTGCTTGAAACACTGAAAAATGACGTGATAAGTGTACTGTCTAAAGTACAAGTTCAAGCGCAGTCAGATGTTGATGAAATGGAGCAGCGTCGCCGTGATGAAGATGCAAAGATTAAACTGGCTTATCAACACGCAGCAGCAGAAGCATTAAGTGATACAGCAGAGCAACAAATAGAAGCGCCTAAAACAGTCATCCGAGAAGGTGAGAAAATAGGCCGTAACGATCCGTGCCCATGTGGTTCAGGACAAAAGTACAAACAATGTCACGGTAAACTCAGTTAACTCTCTGTTCACTATTGATGTTAGATAAAAAAGGTAGCGATTATTCGCTACCTTTTTTGTTTCTGGGATAATAAAACTGACTGATAAACTCACCCTTTGTGGATAACTTTGGGGGTAAATAGTGGGTATCATGTAGTTAAGTGCTCAAATGAATAAAAGATCATAAAAAGATCATTTTTTTGCACAAAAGCGCTTGCACTAAATCTTAAGCTGCCTATAATGCGCATCCACTGACACGGCATACAGCGAAAGCGAAAACCGGTTAGCGTTATTAACAACTACTTAGTGGTGTTAGTAACAGGCGAAAAGAAGTTTGAAAAAACACTTGACGCAATAAAGGGAATGCGTAGAATACGCAGCCCAAGCCAACGACCTAGCGTCTGACGGCGATGTCTGAAAAATCGACATCAAGCTCTTTAACAATTTATCAAGTAATCTGTGTGGACATTCACAGGTATTGAGTTATTCGAAATTGTCTTCTGTTCTTCGGAATGTTGGCAATCAAAAAATTACAACTCAATGCAACGATGAGTGTTCATAGTAATATGTACAAACATTATTTAGATTCTTCCGAGTCTAATTAATGAAATCAGAATTCATTGAGCCGAAAGCTTTGTTCTTATTTATAAGGATGAGGTTTTCAAAAGAACTTTAATTGAAGAGTTTGATCATGGCTCAGATTGAACGCTGGCGGCAGGCCTAACACATGCAAGTCG